>CAZPHU010000149.1:0-7784 GCA_964586285.1 uncultured Fibrobacterota bacterium
CAAAAATCCTGAAAATACCTCACGAACCAGGATTTGGATCATCACCACCACCGCAACCCTGACAATATGCTTCCCAGCCCGGTACACCTTCCAATGATGGATCAGATGAATTTTGCGCGTAAATTGTAGAAAGCTCGATTTCCTCAACTATACGCGGTTTTTCGTACTTCTTTTTCATATAGATATATCCTTCTTCTCGTGATCTTGCGTTTTATTCTATAGAAAATCTTTTTTCCTGTTACTATCGTCAATATATTACAAAGATGTATACCGAAAGAAACAAAAAAAGGTTCAATTCTTGGGTATATACCAATAACTGCGTCTGTATCAACCTCTTCGATATGACTGCAATTATCGCCCGAAAAGAATGCCCGGTTTTTTGAGACCTTTACCAGCCGGTGGCATACCAAACGATTATTATACAAGAAAACGTAGATTCTTCCGGTTTGAAGGTGCGACGGCCGACAACGGATGCTTATAATCTGGTTATGGGTGATTGTGGGATGCATCGAATGGCCCGAAAGTATGAATCTGGTTTCGCCTTTACTTGCTCCCTTGAAAAGAAAATCCGAGATACATTGTGCTTTCATATGGCAGCTACTTGTTTTGTTTTCATGAGACAATCGGTTCTGGCGCAAACAATCGGCGGAACACATTTCAGAGATTTATCAAAATTGTATACGTAAGCCGGACAAGGAAAACAGTATTGAGCATAGCCACACTCCCTGCATTTTGTAAAGTCGTCTCTTGAGAGTGATTTAAGATGTCGAAGAGTCTCGGATTCGTTTAGAATTTCATTTAAAGGTCGATCTTGTAGTATCGATCCTATGAACGCGTCCTTAAAACTGGCGCAAGGGCGCAGGTAACCGGCTGGATTCACAGTAATCTTAGTATTGATCCCTTTACATAGAGATTGCGAACTCCCAACCTTCTCCCCGTTGTTTCGAATGTAATCTTCTCCCAACACCCTCAGGCAGTCCTCGTAATGACGCATCGCCTGATCCAGCGTGTCAAAAAGTTTTTTGCAGGAAGGGATCATTTCCGTATATGGATACGGCTCCACGGATATCCCTCTGTCGGTAAGTATCTTGACTGTTTTATCGTAGGTATTCAGATTGTCGGGGCGAAGATTGATTTTCGCTATGACCGGGATACCCGCCCTCACCAGCCGTTCACAGTTAATTAAAGCCTTTTTCAAAGCGCCGTCGATACCCAATATTCTGTCATTGACGAGCGGATCACCTGAAAACACAGATACCGAAATAACCGAAATGCGTGAACCATGCTCGGCAAGAAAGGAGAGGTGGTTGGTGTTCAAAGCAACTGCATTACTCATTATGCCGAATCTGAAGAAGTTCAGCTCTAGTACTCTTTGAAGAATGGCGAGAATATCGTCTCTGACAAACGGCTCTCCTCCGGTCAGCAAAAGTGATAGAATGCCACTGTCGCTTAGCTTTTCCAATACGGTAAAGACATCTTTTGTCGGCAGCTCCTTAACTTTAGTATCATTATAACAGTAATCACAACGGGCATTACAGCGGTAGGTAACTTCATAGAGGGCGAAAGTTGGAAAGCCCCGGCGTCCAAGGTTCAGCTGTTTTGATTTTAATGTCTCATTGCTCATAAGATCGTATAAGATGTCTTGAAGAAAGCGAATCCAAAAAGGTGCTTACATCCTCACGGGCTTGTTGTGTGTCGATATTATACTCGGCGCAAACCACTTGAAGAATATCATCCGTGGATGATCGGGCCTCGAGTTTTTTCCAAATTATTTTCCCGACTTCGGAGAAAGAATACATTTTACCGCACTCTCTGTTAAATACGAAGATCTCGTTATCCACTTCCTTTGTAGAAGTGTTCTCGTGGTGCTTGTATTTTGTCATACCGTACCTTTTCGTATGGCGGAGGTGACAAATTCAGTTACGCTGTCTTCGTCTGCCGTCTCAAGTTCATAGATAGGACTGCTGCCGGCCACATTGTGACATATGTCCATGTGTCGCATGCAAGTTTTTTCGTCAAACGGCAAAATGAAGCTGTTTCTTGCCAGTGAACGGATCCGTTTCGCGTTGTCCATTTCCAGAAGGGAATGTCTCGTTGATTGCTTGAGAAAGAATAACGCCTCGATTCTTCCGCTGCTTTGACTGCATGTATCCATAAGTTCGAGTCTGCAGAAAGGAGTTGAATGTGCAGCCAAATCATTCTGCCTTTTTTCCACAATTATACACTCATCGTTTAGTAATTGCCAGCCCCTTGCACAAAAGCGCTTTGCCGTGGTGCTTTTGCCGATTCCCGACCTGCCGCTGAACACCAGGAAAGTATCATCTTTACGTATACCCGATGCGTGCATCATCAGCCGGCCGGTTTTATTGGCCAGGAACATGAACAGTAATTTGAGATTACGCAGCACGAAAGAGTCATATATAAATGATGAAGCGTCGGCAAAGAAGTTGACGGTTTTATTTTTCCAGTCGAAGAGGCTTGCCCAATTGCTGATCCAGAAAATCGTTTCGTGATCGGAAGTGGCTAGGAACCTTACACCGTTACACTGGCCTGCTCTGCTTATGAGTCGAGCATATTTTAGTCTGTCGTCATGTAAGTGAATATGGAAATCGGCTTTTTGGGAGGAAGGAGATGAAAACTTTTCAACTACAGTGTGTAACACCTCGCTGTCTTGGTAAAGCCGCTCATCAATATCTACACGGAAAGACGCAATTTCGATAATCATTGAAGTAATATACGAGTTTTAATTTCATTTCGTCAAAGAAGCGAGCTAAAATTTGAAAATGCGTCTAAATGTATGGTTCAAAATATCCTACGGATCATCCCATTAGCTGCAATACTCCTTGAGGCACCATGTTGGCCTGCGCCAGCATGGATGTGGCCGACTGAGAAAGTATCTGGTTCCTGGTGAACCTGGCCGTTTCGGTTGCAAAATCCGCGTCTCTTACCAGGGATTCGGCAGCCTGAGTATTTTCCCTGGTAGTCATCAGATTGTTCACGTTGTGTTCGAGTCGATTTGTCATCGCACCAATATACGAGCGCATCTTGTTGATTCGTTCTATACCGGTGGGGCCCGATCTCGTACCACCATCATCGACAAACAATCTGTCTCGGACCTGGCTCTCGATAGAGCCGGTATCACCGTCGATGATTTTTAATATGGTCTCCAGCTTATCCGTTATGGTTGGTGCCCGACCATTTGCCTCATTAAATCCTAGATGATAGAGAGCGTCACCCAACCCCTCCGGTGGCGGTTCGAGGAAGTTGTTGTCGAAATCATCCAGAAAGTATGTTATCCTCTCATTCTGATATGGGTTGGGGGTAAAAAGGGCATTTGAACTCATGTCGCCAAAAGCTATGGTGATCATGTTCTGGGCGTTTTTGTCATAGGTATAGGAGCCGGGATTCGCGGCCGATGCCGGCCCCTCGTTATATGCTGCGATATCCTGGGCGGAGTAGTTCGCACCAATCATCATATTGAAATGATTGGAGCTGGAGTAGTCATTGTCGCCGAACACCCACTCGTCGCCGGAATCGAAAATCAGCCGGCCGTAGCTGGACTGATTAGGATCTGTGTCTGTATAATGCCCGCCGTTTCCATAGATCCCCTCGCCCACACCGTCGGTAAGGGGAGAGGCGAAGATCCGCATGCCGTTATAAGTTGTGGCGGCGTTGATTCGATCGAGTTCGTTTTTGAGTTCGGAGAATTCCTGGTGAATATAGGAACGTTCCGTCTCGGTGTAGGTGTCGTTCATCGCCTGAAGTACAAGCTCGCGCATTCGCTGCATGACATCGGCCTGTTCATTAAGAGCACCTTCGGCAATGTTGAGTAGTGCAATCGTATCCTGAGTGTTTCTGATCGCCTGGCTCATACCCCTAACCTGAGTCCGAAGGTTTTCGGAAACCCCAAGCCCCGCGGCATCATCGGCGGCGGTGTTGATCCGCAAGCCGGAAGAAAGCTTTGCCAGCGATTTTACGTTTTCCCGGTTCACTCGTTTGAGAGTACCCTGGGTTATAAGAGAGGAGATATTATGGTTTATCCTCATACCAACATCCTTGTCGGAAAATAGAGTGATTTCTTGTTCCATCCCTGTTCGGTGCTTTTGGCACCTATCGGTTATATCGGAAAAATCTACTTACACTTTAAAGCAATAATTCACTTTTCTTGAAATACCCCCTGATCGACAAGGCCGGCTCATAGCGTTCCCCATAACAGTAGAAGGGAAATTCAGGCCATGAATCCAAAACATCCCCTCTTCAGGTTAACGGCAGAAATGCCGAAAACTTTAATACCTTTTAAAAAAAGTGAGTATTTTAGCGCAAAGCCTGGCTAAAACGTATTTTTTAAATGGAAATAATTCGGTAAGTTAGAATATTTGAGGTCTATAAGTTTTCGGATATCAGGACAGTTTAACTATATTATCCTTACGGGGTTACACGGCAGTGACGGATTTACCTGTTTTTGAAAATGCTGAAGCGGTTAAAAATTTTCTGGCGCCTTTTCGTAACAAGGGCCGAAAAGTGGTTACAACAAACGGCTGTTTCGATATCATTCATGCCGGACATATACAGTATCTTTCGGAGGCAGCTTCTCTTGGTGATATACTTATCGTGGGTATCAACAGTGATGCTTCCGTGCAAAAGCTCAAGGGACCGTCACGCCCCCTTCAAAAACAGCAAGATCGAGTGATGGTGATGGCCGCGTTGAAGATGGTTGGGGGTGCTTTTGTTTTCTATGAGCCCGATCCCAGGGCATTTCTGGAAATCATAAAGCCCGACATTCATGTAAAGGGCGGTGATTATACCACCGATATTATCGAGCGTCCTATCGTTGAGGCAAACGGGGGGAAAGTGGCTGTAGTTTCCTTTCGTGAGGGTTATTCCACCACGCGAATCGTGGATAAAATTAAAGGCCGCGTTAACACGTAAACACTTACATTGGTAATTGTTTTTACCGTATTGTACCATTTGTATACTGCAATGAAATGAATTTTATTCGCACAGGCGAATGAATGTTTTTTGGGAGGTTTGCATGGCATCCCAGGCGGAAGCTGTAATCGAAAAACTGGAAGAAAAACTCCTGAGTAATCCGGGTTCCCATGTGTTTCCACGTGTGGCGGATTCATATAGAAAACAGGGCAATATTCAACGTGCTGTTGAGATATGCAAATCAGGTATTGCCAATAAGCCCGATTCAATCACCGGGCGTCTGATTCTGGGTAGATGCTATCTGGAGCAGGAGAATTTCGAACTCGCCATAGATGAGTTTACCCAAATATGCCGCCTCGATCATCGCAACCACATGGCAATAAAGATGCTTGCGGACATATACTCGAAACAGGGCCATGAAGACAGGGCGGGTGATCTTTACGCTCTGTTAATCGAAATGGATCCCGACAACCCGACTCTTATACATCTGAGCAAAATATTCAAAGGAAGCGGCAAAACCGATCTGGCCCAAATCCTAAATCTCCAGCCGGTTGAAAAACAGACCCGTGATCTTCTCAACGAGACAGCCGTGGAAGAAGACCTGTCCGTCACCTCAGAGCCGGAGCTGCCCGCGGGAGCGGAAGCTGAACCTCAGATGGATGGATATGCCTTTACCGAGAGCGATTCCCAATCTAAAGATGATGATCAAGTACTTTCGGGTGATGATATCGACGATAGAATCGATCAGATGTTTAGTGATGATCAGCCCGTCTCGGAGCCTGAAATGGGTATGTCGGATATAACCGGCACTTTCGAAGATTCGGCTGAGAGTTCAGATGTATTCGAAAAAACTGTTTCGGATGACTTTGAGTCTTCCGATCAATCGTTTAATATTTCTGATGATTTCAAATCTCCCGGTATAAACGATGTTTCGGATGCTGCGGATGAGGAAGATGTTATAACCGGCGGTGATGTCTCCGAGCGTCTGGATGAAATGTTTTCAGATGAGGAAAGGGCGGATGAAAGTGTAACTGGGCCGGAATTAGGGGATGATCACCAAAAGGAGCCCTTTTCGCAAAGTTCTCAAATAGATCCGGTACAAGATGAGAGCGGGCAAAGTTCCTGGGAGATGCCGCAATCGGAGCTCAACGGTGATGAGAGCATAGTTTCCGAGCCGGTGCAAGATGAGGATGCTCCGATTTCGGGTGATGATGTAGCCGAACAGATCGATTCCATTTTCTCGGCCCAGAATGGAAGCTCATCGAGTAAATTAGAGCAGCCGGAGCCCGATTTCGATCAAGAAGAGTTGTCGGGCGATGATGTCAGTTCTCGAATAGAGGAGCTGTTCGAATCTCCTGAACAGGCCCAATCCGATAGTCTGTCGACGGAGCATCTGGAAAACGGAAAGGGTGATGATTCATATATATACGACTCGAATGATACGTCTGAAAGCCTGGAGCCGGATGAATCTTTCGTGAACTATGATCATCAAGATGAAAGTGAGCCGGTGTCGCCGATGGGCACGGATATGGAGGAGGCAATTGCAAGAGGCAAAACGCTTGCTTTGGACAGGGCTACTCTGGATTCTTTCAAAAAAGAAAACGATGAAAGCCGGCTTACCGGTGAAGATGTTAAGAACCGGCTTGATGAGATGTTTGGAGAAAGTAACGAGATTGTAAGTGATATCGTTCCCGAAAGCGGATCGGAGTCTGACGGTAGTGAAGAATTGACGGTAAACAATCAGACATCGAATGTTGACGTGGATTTTGTTGATGAGCAAGCGGTTATAGATGATTCGATGATGTCCCATGATGCCAACCGCTCGGAGGGTTCAACCGAAGAATTGGCGCCGGAAGAGGCTGCTTTAGATTCCGCTGGGGAAGCTGATCGGGGGCTTGATGATGAAGAAGAAGATAATTCGGTTCTTTCGATTGCCGAAAATTTGCAGCACTACAAAGATACTCAGGCGGAGAATGAAGTAGAGGAAATCCCCGATTCGCTTGAGGATACTATTCTGGACGACGATGATGAGGGGGAGCCGTTTACCGGGGATGATTTTTCGGAGCGGCTCGATTCGATTTTCGGTTCGGAGGAAAGCGATGAGGAATCGGATGATGATACAGGGAAAGATTCCGGCACCGACATCGCTGCATCCGGTGCGCGGCAGACACCCGGTGTGTCGATGCCGGAGGAGAAATATATTGATAAAGAAGTAAATGATTCGGCAGGCAATGATCACGCCCGTATCGAGGAGGATGGGTTGGATGTGTCCGAATCGCAAGGACCCACGATCGAGGAGCTGGAGTCGGAAGAGTATGAATCGGAACCCGCGGTGATCGACTTTGCCGACGAGGAATTCGATTCCGGCGTTGAAGAGATGTTGTTTGATGAAAAATCGGCTCAGATAAGAGTTACGGAGGAAGCTGCACCGGATCACAACGAGGAATCCAGTGATGATTTGATCGGGGAGGAGCCGGATGATTACACCGATTTTGACAGTGCAACACCGGATTCCGAATCCGTTTCGGATGATGCCGGTTTAGACGGTGGGGAAACCATACTCACCGAGGCTGCCGATATAGAAGATGAGTTGGTTGATTTAGTGGATGAGCTGCCGACGGATATTGACTCCCTTCCTGATCAGCAAGAAGAATCTGATCCGGTCTCCGAGTTTTATTCAGTTGCCGGCAACAATGCCCGAAACCTCTCCGAGGAAGACCATGAATTATTGGCCACGATCAATGACTCAAGCGAGAACGAATACCCGAACACCCTGCATGATATTGATTTCGAAGAAGCGGAATCGGATGATGCTCTGTCGAAAGAAGCTGAATTGGAAGATGTAGATTCAGAAG
>CAZPHU010000150.1:0-7687 GCA_964586285.1 uncultured Fibrobacterota bacterium
ATATCGAAGGTTTCGTCGCCGGAACGATATCAACAGGGCGCATGTATCGAAACGTACTAAAAAAACACTGGTTTTCACTGGCAATAGCTGTTGCACCATGCCTTAGAAACAGCGGGTTTATTAAACAAGCTTTCGAAACATTTTTATATGGTCTCAAACTTGGTGGGAAATGCTCCGAAGACAAAACATCCTTGATAGAGCCCGAATTGCTGAGCATTGCGGTTGATACATCCGCACGGGGACGAAATATTGGACGGGGACTGGTTACCAAACTGGAGCACTGGTTTTTTGAACGGGGTATAACATCCTATAAAGTTGTTACCTACCAAAAAGACCCCGTTTCAAATGCCTTTTATAAAAGTTGCGGATTTGAATTTTTCCGGTTATTCAAACACCACGGCAATACTTTGGTTGAGTATAATAAAAAGATCAGTTAGTTTGAGATATGACAAACATGCATTCTTTTTTGCGAATCCCAACATTTATAGATATGTTTTTTAAACGAGCTTTTGATATCGTTGCGGCATTATTCGGAATAATTTTATTTCTTCCGATAACACCCATAATTGTGTTTCTCGTTTCGATTTCATCACAAGGAGCACCGTTTTTTTCACAAAGAAGAGTGGGGCGATCCGGGAAACTTTTCACATGTATAAAGTTTAGGACAATGTACAGCAAATCTGAACACATGGGCAGTATTACCACAGCCTGTGACAGTCGCATTACGCCGATAGGCCGGTTTTTACGCAGATTCAAACTTGACGAACTTCCCCAACTTTGGAACGTGTTGACCGGCAAGATGTCTTTTGTCGGTCCACGTCCCGATGTCGCCGGATATGCCGACGCACTTACCGGTGACGATCGCAGGATACTTGATCTTCGACCGGGAATCACCGGCCCGGCATCATTGTTTTTCCGTTACGAGGAAGGGATACTCGCCGGAACCGAAAACCCAAAGGAGTTTAATGATACTGTTATCTGGCCCCTGAAGGTAAAAATGAACCTTGCCTATCTGAACAACTGGAGTTTTTGGAGAGATATCGGGTATATTATTGTGACGGTTATTCCACATGCCAACCGTATCTTACGGTTGGTTCCGGAAAGTCCTCGAAGTAAAGAGCAACTCCTTCTATATGCAGAAAGATTAAACGATGCCCGATAGAATTTACCTTTCCCCCCCTCACCTGAGTGGCAAGGAGCTTGAGTATGTCACACAGGCAATACACAGCAACTGGATCGCACCGGTAGGCCCCGACCTAAACGCCTTTGAACGAGAGATGTGTGAATATACCGGGGCCTCGCACGCGGTTGCCCTCTGCTCGGGTACCGCGGCTATTCACTTGGCGCTCATTCTTTCGGGCGTTACGGTTGGGGATGAGGTTCTTTGCTCCACCTTTACTTTTGCAGGTTCTGCCAATCCTATAATTTACCAGGGCGCAATCCCTGTATTTGTAGATAGTGAAGAATCATCATGGAATATGTCACCGGAACTACTTGCGGATGCGATAAAGGACAGAATTAAAAAAAATAAAAAGCCAAAGGCGTGTGTGGTTGTGCACTTGTACGGTCAAAGCGCCGATCTGGATCCCATCCGTGAAATTTGCTATGCCAACGACATCGCTCTTATAGAAGATGCGGCGGAATCACTGGGGGCATTTTACAAGAAAAGACATACGGGCACGATTGCATCTCTTGGTATTTTCTCTTTCAACGGAAATAAAATAATCACAAGCTCCGGTGGAGGCATGCTGATCGGTCATGAGGCGGAGCATATCGAGAAAGCCCGTTTATTATCAACTCAGGCTCGTGATCGGGCACCACACTACGAGCACTCTCATATCGGGTACAATTACCGTATGAGCAATATCGTTGCCGCGATAGGTAGAGGACAGTTGTCGGCTCTTACAGAGCGTGTTCGATGCCGAAGGGAAATATTCCAATGGTACACAGATGCATTATCCGACATTGACGGTTTGAGCTTTATGCCCGAGCCCTCTTACGGAGGATCCAACAGGTGGCTTACCTGTATATCAATAGACCCGAAGAAGACGGGATGTACGCCTGAAGATATCCGTCTCGCACTCGAAGCCGAAAACATAGAAAGCCGGCCGGTCTGGAAACCCATGCACATGCAGCCTGTATTCAAAAAATATCCCGCATATCTAAACGGGGTCTCCGAAAATCTTTTTGCAGGCGGTTTATGTCTGCCTTCCGGCACCTCTCTTACCCAACCGGACCTCATCCGAGTAAGCAACTGTATACATAAGACTCTTCAATCATGAATTAACGGGAATTTACTTCATTTTTGCTTGCCTCCAACGGTTACAAATGGCACAATTGAAAAGCGGAAACTTCTGTTCCGCCCGGTTGTTTGTTTCCAATCTTTATATTAACTCTCTTTTAGATAATCATGGCACTAATTCACAAAGCTATTTCGTTTCGAATGCCCATTATACTGCTTCTGCATGCTCTGTTTGCGGCCGGAAGTCTTTTCCTTGCATTTCTGGTTCGATTCGATTTTACGCTGGGCCATAGCGGCTACCCTCAGCTTTTCTGGTTTTCGCTTCCTTTAAGCATCGTCATTTTTCTTGTTTTCTCCGGATTATTCAATCTTTATCAGGGCATTTGGCGCTATGTTAGTGTGGATGATCTGCGGGATATAGTTAAAACAGGTGCTATCGCTTCGCTTGTTTTCATGTTTGCCGTAATTTTCAGCGGACAATTCAAGGGGTATCCACGCTCTATTTACGTTTTGAATTTCGCCTTCTTTGTGATACTCAACGGAGGCACCCGGTTTTCAATCCGTACATTTCGCGAATCTTTCGCCCCCATGAGCGACAATGCACGCAACGTACTGATAATCGGGGCCGGATCGGCGGGCAACGAAATCGCAAAGACACTGAAATCATGCAAAAAGAAAGAGTATATACCCGTTGGATTTATCGATAGAGATCCTACCATTCACGGCAAACGCATACAGGGGATCAAGGTCCTTGGCGATCTTTCAACTATTCGCCAACACATCAAAAAAAACCGCGTCCATGAGGTGTTCATTGCCATCCCTGAAGCGACCAATCGTCTTGTAAAGGATATCCTTGATCGGGTAAAAATTCCCGACTGGGAAGTAAAACTTAAAATTGCCCCATCTGTTCTGGATATCATGAGCGGCAAATATCAGCTCAACCAGATTCGTGAGGTGTCAATTAACGACCTCCTATCCCGTCCAAATATCACCCTCGACGACAAGCATGTTCGCAAGCAGATTGCCGGCAAAACCGTGTTTATTACCGGAGCGGGCGGCTCGATCGGATCGGAGATATCCTATCAGGTAGCGGCCTACGGTCCGTCCCGACTTATACTTATCGACGCGGGAGAAGAAAACGCCTATCGCATAGACCGCGACCTCAAACAGCGACATCCCGACGTTGCAATCCATACGGTGGTCGGATCAATACTTGACTCGGCGGTTATTGACATGGTGATGAAAGAGTACAAGCCGGATTTCGTGTTTCATGCCGCGGCTTACAAACACGTTCACCTGATGGAATGGAATCCGTTGGCAGCCTTTAAAAACAACGTACTTGGAACTGCTCTTCTGGCGGCATCGGCCGAAAAATGCGGAGTCAAACAGTTTGTCATGATCTCCACCGACAAGGCGGTCAACCCGCGCGGCATCATGGGTCTGTCCAAACGTCTGGCTGAGCGTGTGGTATTGGAGCGCTATCCCAGCGCAACTCTCTTCAATGTGGTGCGGTTCGGCAACGTGCTTGGATCAAGCGGCTCAGTTATACCGCTTTTCCAGAAACAGATTCGTGACGGGGGGCCGGTAACGGTCACCAGCCCTGAAACCAAACGCTATTTCATGTCGATTCCCGAAGCCGTGCAGCTTGTCCTGCAGGCCTCAACTCTAAACGAATCCAATACCATCTTCATGCTGGAAATGGGTGAGCCGGTGAAGATAGTCGACCTGGCGCGTAATCTGATCGAGCTTTCAGGTTTGAAGGTGGATGAAGATATAGAGATTCAATTTACAGGGATGCGCCCGGGCGAGAAAATTTTCGAAGAGCTTCTGACCGCGGACGAAAACCTTCTAAAAACACCGTTTGAGAAAATTCGCATGCAGCGCAATGTCAATTTTGATCCCGAAGTTGTAAACAAGTTCGTGCACGATCTCAAGTCACACGTTGATCTGGGAAATATCAAGGGTGTTTACAAAGATGTAAAGACCCTTATTCCCGAGATGATCGGCCCCACATTCGAGGAACTCAGGCAGAACATGTTCGCGTAAGCGGAATTTAATCTATCCCCCGGCCGGTAAACACTCCTGCCGGAAAGCTTCACTGTTGTTTTTGCCTCTACCGCTTCCCATTTTTCACATGGGTAATAAGCGGCTTACGCCCCTTCTGCCTGAAACTCTCTATAATCTCCTCGGCCTTCTCAAACGGCACGGTGATAAAGGAGAACTTCTCCAGAATCTGGATGTCTCCGATCTCCCTGTTTCGAATATCCACCCGATCCATAATCAGATCTGTCAGCCTCCGAGGGCTGACATTGTCTTTTTTGCCCAGTGCGACAAATAAGCGTGCTTTTCCCTGTCGGTCAACCGATCGCCCTCTCCTGCCGACCTCTCCTAGTTCTCCGTAGCCATCCGTACTAAGATCTTCTTCGAAACTGTATTTAAGCAGCGCGGCCAGCATTTCGGTCGGCTCCTTGTCCTGCAGCAGCCTCTGAGCCCATTCCGTATAGCTCGCATCGATATCGTTTTGGAGTATCTCCGAGAGATCCTCGAAAATCTTTCTCCTCTTGGCCTTTATTATTTCTTTTACCTGCGGCACCTGAGATTTTCTGATATCCGCCTTTGCCACACGCTGTATAAACATCAGGCGCTTATACTCACTGGGAGTAATGAAAGTTATGGCGGTTCCCTGATTTCCCGCCCGCCCGGTACGGCCGATACGGTGAACATAGCTTTCGGGGTTGTGCGGGAGTGAATAGTTTATCACATGGGTGAGGTTGTTGACATCGATACCGCGAGCTGCAACATCGGTTGCCACCAGAATATTGATGTTTTGTTTCTTAAACTGGTTGAGCGTCTTTTCGCGCTGCACCTGAGTAATGTCTCCGTGGATTGCATCGGCATCATAGCCCCGGTCGCGCATGTGGGAGACCAGGGTGTCTACATCCACCTTTGTTTTACAAAAAATCAGCCCGTAGAATCTGCTCTCCATGTCAATGATTCTGCACAGAGCCTCAAACTTATCACCGGCTCTCACCTCAAAGTAAATCTGTTCGGTAAGATCTGCTGCCAGAGGCTCTTTTTCGGCCTTAAGCGTGGTATAGCCATCCATGTAAGTGTGTGCGAGTTGCTTGATTCGGTTTGGCATGGTGGCCGAGAAGAGAAGCGTTCTCTTTTCGGGATTGGTGCTTTTCATGATCTCTTCGATATCATCGATAAAGCCCATGTTCAACATCTCATCGGCTTCATCGAGAATCATATGTTGTATATGTGCAAGTGTCAGTGATTTTCTGTTTATATGATCGATGATTCGCCCGGGGGTACCAACCACGATCTGCACGCCGTCCTGAAGCCGGTGGAGCTGCTGTCCGATCGACTGCCCTCCATAGATTGGCATTACTCTGAGTGTCTTTTCCGGCTTCAATGAATTGATCTCCTCGGCCACCTGAATAGCAAGTTCCCGTGTGGGCACAAGGATAAGGGCCTGAAGCGTCTTAGAGGTGGTGTCGACCATCTCTATCAGCGGCAAGCCGAATGCTGCGGTTTTTCCGGTACCGGTTTGTGCCTGGGCAATGATGTTATTCTTATCCTCAAGCATCACCGGGATGGTCATGGCCTGAATCGGAGTCGGCTCTTCGAAGCCCTTCTTATTGATCGCATCCAGAAGTCTGGGTGAAAGTCCCAGTTCACTAAATTCTTTTTTCATCTGTTCTGAAGTCTTTCTCATCTTTTTTAAAATTTTTCTATACCCGCCCGTTCAGTACAGCCGTGATTATCAATGTAGACAGCGTCTCTTTTATTATACGTATGCGGATAAAGTTCTTTTTATAGAAATAAAGGTCTATACTCTGGCAGGTTCGGTTTAAACAGCGTAAGATATATGAAGGTCGTCTACTGTTACTTGTTTCATCCGGACCTAAAATAACATATTGTTCGATCGGAAATGAAACGATTTTATGATCCGCGGCATTATTAATTACGCGCTGTCCAATAGATTCGAGTAGTCTCTCCCCTGCCCTCGCCCGATATTTTTGAAGAAACTTGCAGTACGCGGAAAATTAGATCTCATTTAAGCCTCAAAAATGTTTCCCGTTCGGGGCATAACAAATCTTAGTGTTGGACGATCGCATGGGCCTATTTCCAAGTCCGGCAAAGCCGCGGTGGTTTATGGTTTTGATTAGGACCATGCGAGAAAGGCTTATTTTTCCAACGATTAACAAGTCATTTAGGCAATGGGAGGAGTTTGGCCGAATGAAGAATGAGTTTGTCTCTTGTCGGAATACTGTTTGCGTGTTATGCCTATGTTGCTGACGGTTGTCTAACAAAAGCGATCGGGATATGGACAAAACAAAGATTTCAATAGTCGGAGCGGGGCAGGTGGGTTCAGAAACGACTCGACTTCTCACCAAAAAGCATCCCGGTCGATATGTACTGGTAGATAAAGGTGAGGGAATTGCTCAGGGTAAGGCTCTGGACATACGAAACATCAATGAACTTGGGCTAAGAGAAGCCGATTTAGTGGGTACGGAGGATTTTTCCGCGATAGCCGACTCTGATATTGTGGTAATCACCGCCGGCTATCCGCGTAAGAAAGGGATGAGTCGTGAGGACCTTCTCAGCATCAATCTGGAAGTCATCTCAGATATTTGCAGAAAAATTCAGTCTTATGCACCCGAGGCAATTATTGTGACGGTTACTAATCCACTGGATGCGATGACGTACGCGGCATGGCGTATCAGCGGTTTTTCACCTAACAGGGTAATGGGCATGGCCGGTGCTCTGGACCGGTCGCGATTCGCGTATTTCATCGCTCAAGAAGCGGGTGTGAGTCCGGCAGATGTATCTGCTCAGGTTCTTGGTACACATGGGGATCAGATGGTTCCGCTGATCAGCAACACCTCCATTGCGGGGATACCGGCACAATCTCTTTTAACCGCAGCCCAACAGCGAAGAGCGATTTATCGCACAGTACATGCGGGAACAGAACTGGTTAATCTGCTTCAAACCGGAAGTGCTTATTTTGCCGCAAGTAATGCCATTGCAGCCGTTGTGGAGGCGATCATTACCGATTCGAGAAAAATACTCAACTGCTCGGTTCTGGCCCGTGATGAATACGGGCTGGAGGATGTGTACATAGGATTACCGGTAGTCCTTGGACTAAATGGAGTGGAGAAGATCATCGATTTAAATATTACCGATCAGGAATATGAGCGGCTACAGGGTGCAGCTGCCTATTTAAAAGATATTCAGCTCAAGATAGAGGACAGTCTTTTAACGACGAACAAGTACTTTGAAATGCGTGAATAGGCAGGCAAATCAAACCCCGCGAGATGAAAAAATCTTACTTCTTGCATAAACACATTCTTTGTACGTATTTTTAGTCTCTTTGAAAATCACGGAGGACTAGGATAATTGGTAATCCAGCGGTCTTGAAAACCGCCGGCTTTGCGG
>CAZPHU010000151.1:0-7621 GCA_964586285.1 uncultured Fibrobacterota bacterium
AGCAAAGCACCTATTCGATATATGACTACCGCAGGTATGTGTTTGACACCAGGCTAATTTTCGAGCCCAAATTTGTGCTCAGTGAATAGCCGTGTTTTTTAGCCGGTGGTATACTTGCTAAAATTTCCGGCCTGTTAGACTTAAATTAGTATGATTTGAGAAACTGTAGTCGGCTTTTGTGGTAAAGCAGGTAAGGCGGCACGCCTGGCTGCGGTGGAAATATCATGGTTCTCCCTCTCCATCAATAAGGCTGGGGCCGTTGTACAGCCTAAAGCCTGTGCGGGTTTCCTTTTTTCAGCAGTATAGGCAGCAGTCTTTTGAGTAGACTCCTTTTCCATTTGGAAAAGTTACGGGGACAGTAGAATTCATCGGCCATGAAATGTTCATACTTGTCCGATCGGGGTTTATCATCCGGAGGGTTGGTCAGTTGCATCTCGTGTGACTTGAGCAGCGCAATGAGTGGTATCGGCCGCGTGGTATGCGTTGAGCCGGTATCGAAGCCTGTGTTAAGAATCAGATTTTTCTTTGGAACGGCGGCAAGCCCGTTGTGGCGAAATACCGCATATTGCCACTGGAAATCCCAGGTGTTTATCCGCCCGGCATACGATCGCTCAAAGATTCCACTCCAGTGCCTGTGCATCTTTGCAATTGGAGTTATGCGCTCGATCTGTTTATCTTCTGCAAAGCTCGGATAGTCGGCCATATCCACATCGTACTTTTCCCAGGCTCTTTTCCATGTGGCCCATCCCCAGATGTTGACATGGGGAGAGAAAAAATAGTCGTGCCGGGTTCTGCTGTTTCCCTGGAAATTCGATCCGTTTACATGCATGACCTGTGTATCGTTTTCGTAGCGCAGCAGAACATGTCTGCAGAAATGAAAGAACGACTTACCGGGCAGACAGTCGTCTTCAAGGATTATACCTTTATCCACGCCGGAGAAAAACCAGTCGATGCCCGAACTCACACAGGCTCTGCATCCAAGGTTTGAGTCGTTATAGCGCAGGTGTACGTCGCATTTCCAGTCAATTTTGTCAAAGATGCTTCGGGTTTGGGCGCAAAGGCTTTGATCGCAAGGGTTGTCTGCACGCGGGCCGTCGGCACTGATAAAGAGTTTGTCGGGCTTTACCGATCGAACCGCCTCGAAGACGCGGCTGGTAAGCTCCGGTCGATTAAACACAAGCATCAGTACAGGAATATCAAACATATTTATTTAATTTTCGGCGTAATTTGGTGAAAGTCGATGGAAAACGAGGATAAAAACGATTTTGCTTTCTATACTTGTGGAACCCGAAAGGTTTGATTCCTTTTATTTCGGGGACTTTGATTTCGTGGGCGAAATATCTGGCGATGTCGATTCCGGCGATTTTCATGGCGTTGCTTTCAAACAGGTGTCTGTATGTCACACAAATCAGCACATCTTCATGAAGGCAGTTGCGGTCGGATTCGAATGGTATGGCGCTTTTTTCGGGAAACTCCAGAAGCCGTTTGCTTCGCAAACTAAATCCGCCGTTTCCCACGCGTTGGTAAACCCCCTCACTTGTTTTGAACGTATCATCAATGGGCCAGGGAGCCCCGATATAATCATACGAAAGAAATTCCTCACGCCACTTTCCCGGGTTCACGACAACACCGTCACGGTGAATGGTGAGGCAAAATGGTGTATCGATATAACGGTGCAGATCGTAGAGCATAAACCTGCTGTATTCGTCGAGGCTTGCTATCTTTGGGCCGCGGCAGTATTGAATGGGCGAGGGGAGATTATCGGGTTTTGTATGGGTTATCAATTTTACCTCGGCAAAGCGTATTGCTTTGCAGCAGTACATCAGAGCATCGATAGTGTCGCGGATATTGACGGATGAAACGGTTACCAGGGTGAGATCGCCAAGATGCAGTTTATTCACCTTTTTCCTTCCTGTAAATAACCATCGTGGTCTTGGGGATTCGTCTCAGGCGGTATTTTTTGGATATTTCATTTAAATACTTATACACACCCAGGGTATGTTTGGTATCATCTCTGTAATCGTGCCAGATGATAATTCCGCCCGGAGCCAGCATGCGAAAAGCTTTTTCGGTGTCGCTTTTTACGTAGGAGTAGGAGTGACTTCCGTCGACAAAAATCAGATCGCATCGATTAAGAAAAGGACTTTCATCAAAAGCCTTGCTGTCCCCGAAGAGTTGAGTGATTTTGGATTCCACCGGAGTGGCTGTGTACATGAAATCCGCGTACACCGATTCGTTGAGGGCCGACTGTGATGCATCCGAATCGTCCTCGGAGCCTTTCTGGTAAAGCGCCTGCTGTTGGGGATGAAGGGTCAGGGTCGTTATCCGCGCATTCTCAGGGGAGTTGCATGCCCACAGGTAAGTGGTCCTGCCGCTTGCGGTTCCAAATTCAAACATGTTTTGGGCTTTCTTTGCCAGTACCGCCAGCACCCACGCTTCCTGATCGGATGTCGCCCCGATCGTTTCATCGCTTGCCGCGATGAACTGAACGGTCGCCTCTACATTAAAGCCATGTTTACCGGTTTTAAAGATCGGATCGATTTGGGGCAACGAAAGCAGGGGGATCGGGTAGTTGAGATCTTTGTGGCGGCAACGGTAGTAAAGCCTGCGGTATTTATTCATTTTCGATATTGTAAGGAAAAGAAGGACGGTAGCCAGGCCGCCGTAAATTATGAAGATCACCGGCATTCTCCGAAAGAGGCGAAAGAAGATTCAGAATTAAAACCTGTAAAATATAATCATTTGATGAATCTTTTATCAAAAACGGTTGGTTCTCAGGGCTCTGACGGTAATTTCGTCAATACTCCAGGATTTATTTGGGTTTATGCGGTTGCTCGCACAGAGTTGAATTCTACTTTTGAATTATCTATGCCTGAAAAGTTTCCAGGTGCCGTTTAAGGTGTCGATTCATGCCTGAAAAGTTTTCAGGTGCCCGTTAAAGGTGTTAATTTGCGCCCTCGAAACTTAAAATAACACGACCGGTGTGCTGCTACCGGTATCAGAAGCTTTTCCGGGCTCCAGCCCATTATGTCCATTTCAGCCGAAATATGTAGTAGGTGCTTAAGAGGCCCCCAACCCCTCACGCTGTCAGGCAACCATACGAAGAGATTCAGACAATGAGTTCATCACAACGAAAAAAGTTATATTGAGAGGAAAAACGCGGAAGAGTCGACATATATAAAGATACAGCAGGCCCTAAGTCCGGCAAAGGCACGCTTTTTTGACGAAGATCTGTCTACTCGTCTTTTATCGATCTTACTCTCATCATTCCGAGAGACCGAATAGCCAAGAGGCCGGAAGGCATCATCAACACGAAAGGAGATTCATAATGAGTCGGTTCAGCACGTCGGATCTGCAAGCGAGTCTTAAATCAACCTTCGGGTTCACCGATTTCAAGAAGGGGCAGCAAGAGGTTGTCCAGAAGGTTTTGGCCGGACAATCGGTCGCGGCCATTTTCCCAACCGGTGCCGGCAAGTCACTTTGCTATCAGCTGCCCGCGACGATGCTTGCGGGCATCACTCTGGTTGTCTCTCCGCTTTTATCCCTGATGCATGATCAGCTTCGGTTCTTATGTGATCACGGTATAGCGGCCGCGTCGCTGGACTCGACCCTTAGCCGGGAGCAGTATCACGACGTGCTTTCCAGGGCCGAAAACGGGGAGCTTAAGGTGCTCATGATTTCGGTGGAGAGGTTTGGAAACGAGCGATTCAGAAATCATCTGGCCAGGATGAATATCTCGCTGATGGTTGTGGATGAAGCGCACTGCATATCCGAATGGGGACATAATTTCCGTCCCGAATATTTAAAGCTTCCAGACTACAGAAAAGAGTTTTCGATCAAACAGACTCTGCTTCTAACCGCTACGGCTACGAAAACCGTTGCCCAGGATATGTGCAGCAAGTTTGAAATCGCCCCCCAAAACCTGGTCGGCACCGGATTTTACCGAAATAATCTGCATATCCTGGTGCATCCTGTCAAAGAGGAAGACAAGGTTTCGCTTCTGGTAAAGAATCTAAAAGACGGCGCGTGGAAACTTCCCGCGATTATCTACGTGACGCTTCAGAAGAGTGCCGAGCGTGTTGCACAGGAGCTTAACAACGCGGGGATTGGAGCCTGGGCGTATCATGCCGGATTAAAAAACGAGCAGCGGGTTCAAATACAAAATGATTTCATGGACGGCAAGATCAACTGTGTGGTTGCGACGATCGCCTTTGGAATGGGAATCGACAAGAGTGATATCCGCTCCATTGTTCATTTTGACCTTCCCAAATCGATCGAGGGCTACAGTCAGGAGATCGGCCGGGCGGGCCGTGACGGCCTGCAATCATCATGCATCCTCTTTGCAAACGAGAGCGGTACGGCGGTGCTGCGAAATTTTGTTTACGGCGACACGCCGGAAAAAGAGTCTTTGCGCATGCTTCTGGAGCAGATAAAGCGTGCCGGTGCGCTTTGGGAGGTGCGGCTTACGGCTCTTAGTAACGAGACAAATATCAGGCAGCTTCCTCTGAAAACGGCTCTGGTGTATCTTGAGATGGAAGGTGTTCTGGCGTCGATGTACAGCTATTTCAGCGAATACAGGTTTAAGACCCCGTTGAGCGGTGCACAGATACTCAGCAGGTTTTCGGGCGAGAAAGCCGATTTTTTAAAAAAGCTTCTCAAATACGCCCAGCCCAGGAAAACCTGGATCGATATCGATCTGTCTCGGTTTGCACTGGAGTGTGGGTATGAGCGCAAAAGGGCGGTGGCCGCACTGGAGTATCTTGACGGGCAAGGGTTGATCGAGCTTGATGTGAAGCAGGCGGTGGATGTATATAAGGTGCTTGGGCCCGGCTTTGATGTAGAGCATTTGACCGATAAGATTCACTCCATGTTTCAGAAAAACGAAAAGTATCAGATCAAAAGGATATCTGAGATGATCGATTTTTTTCAGAATGAAAGCTGTCTGTCTTTTAAGCTTGCCGGATATTTCGGTGAGGATATTACTAAGGAGAATTGTGGTCACTGTTCGGTTTGCACAGTAAAGCCCGTGAAGATGGAAGCCGCGCCGAATCGAGCGCCTCTGTCCTCATACGATCTGAAACATCTCACCGCCGGTATACGTGAGGCGGCAAAGCAGAGCGCAACTCCTAAACTTGTCACCAAGTTTCTTTGCGGCATATCAACACCGCTATTTACCAAAGTAAAGGCCAAAAAGATGCCCGGGTTTGGAATGCTGGAGAAGTATCCTTTCGAGGAGGTACTTGAGGCGGTATCTTAGGCAGACGAGTCGTTTAATATAACGATGGGCCTGGAGGTGTGCTGTTAGACCCGCAGCAATACTTTTACTAATCATAGATAACTTTTTTGATAGGAAAGTCGCAAAATGCCGGATCCATATAAACAGGCTGCTTTGCTTGGCAGGGGAGTGAATTTCGGAAACCTTCTGGATGCTCCACGGGAGGGGGCCTGGTCGATTGACGGGGTGGTTATCGAGGAGTCACATTTCGATCTGGCAAAAGAGGCAGGGTTTGAATCGGTGCGTATACCGGTGTGCTTCTCCGCCCACGCCCTGGAAAGCTCGCCATACACGATAAGCCGCGCATTCATGGAGCGGGTTGATCGGGTCGTGAACTGGGGACTGGGCAAGGGGCTTCGTGTAGTGCTGGATTTACATCACTACAATGAACTCTATAAATCCCCCTTAAAGCATCATGACCGGTTTATCGCCCTGTGGCACCAGATCGCCCAATGGTTCAAAGACTATCCGGAACAGCTGTACTATGAATTGCTCAATGAGCCGCAGGAGCAGTTGACGGTAGAGATCTGGAATGAACTTCTCAAAGATTGTCTGGATGCTGTTCGGGCGATCGATTCATTCCGTACGGTCGTGATAGACTGTGCCCACTGGGGGAATATAGTGGGGTTGAAAGGCCTGAAAATCCCCGATGAAGAAACAAATGCGATTGTAAGTTATCATTTCTATGCGCCTACGCTCTTTACGTTTCAGGGCCAGAGCTGGATGCCGCCCGACTGGCGGGCACGAGGTGTTGTCTGGCCCGGTCCACCGCCCTCTCCTGTACAGCCGCCTGCGGGTGCCGAGCAGTGGGTTGTGCAGTGGTTTGATGCATATAACAACGAAAAGGATCCCCAAAAAAATCCTTGCAGTCCCCGGACTGTGTGCGAAGAGATCGGCTTTACCCTGGAGTGGGCTAAACAAAACGGTCGTCCGCTGTGGATGGGGGAGTTTACCGCACAAAACGGAGCGGATGAGGTCTCGCGCGCCAACTGGCTGCGATGTGTCCGCGGGGAGCTGGAGAAAAACGGTATAGGATGGTCCTTTTGGACACTGCTTTCTGATGCGGGAAGTTATCTGTACGACATAAAGAAGAGGCGATGGAACACGAACCTGCTCTCGGCACTGGGACTGGCGTGATTTGGGGGTGCCCCGGCCCCTTTGCCCAATGCCGTTGCGTTAAGCTCGACATTTGCGCCATCCCTGACAAACGCACCCCTCCCAGCCTCCGTGCGCCAAGGAAAGCTTGGTGCCTCTAGCAAGGTGAGAGTCCTTGCCGAGAAAGGTCTAACCAACCACTCGTACCGAGTGTTGCATACAGAAAGGAGGTAGTGAGCGTATGAAGTACAGGCGCAACTGACGGTTGATCCCACAGGAGCGGCTTCATCGTTCAACTAACTATCGAACAATTTGTATGAAGCGTACACAGGGAACCATATAGGCCACAGGACAGACCGCACTGTCTGAAGCCTGCGACAGCCTCGTTAGGATATAACATCTGATATCCCGTACCAGACAAATTTGTTTTCAATCATTTTTCCTCACAATTATTTCTAAACTTTTCCTATTTTGGCGGCAATCTGTCTCATACGATCTATAACAACGGTTGTACCATCTTCAATATACCCGTATACTCCGTTCGTGTGTCAAATCATCAGATCAACGCTGTTTTGGTTGGTGATGATCCAAATGCAACTCTATTCCAACTTCCCGACGCTTTTCCAGAGGCGAATAATCGATGTTCATGCGAAAGGTCCCTTTCAACGGTATAATATTCTATGTACCTGATCAATTCGAACTCGGTGTTAAATACATCATCGCGGTTAAAACCCGGCGTATGGAACCCGCGGTATGTAAATACACTAAGCGAAAATATCGCAGTAAGCAGCTAGACACAAATATTTATTAGTTCATTCACCTATAATGTACCAGCACCTTGCGTCTGATGGCGAGTAGTAAACCAGCGAGCCTGATTTTGCGGTAAACTCATTCTCTTGATTCACGGATGAGCCGAATTCATCTGTCGTTTCAACCTCATTGTCGCTTGGTTGCGTCCGAAAAAATAGTACCCCAAACAAACCCCCTCCCGGTTGATCTTTTTACCTGGGAATTTAAGCTCCCCGGCCCCCTGTTTGACTGAGTTACTTAGTAATCAGGTCTTTCCGGCCGCCGGTTTGGCCTTTTTACCCAGTGATTTAACCTCTTTGCCTTCCGTACGGCCTCGTTACCTGGGAATTTGATCTCCTCGGCTGACGATTTGGCTTCCTCACCGTTTTTCCGTCCCAAAGTGGCTGAGGATATGACCCGGTCACCGTTTTTCCGTCCCAAAGTGGCTGAGGATATGACCCG
>CAZPHU010000152.1:0-7365 GCA_964586285.1 uncultured Fibrobacterota bacterium
AAAGAAACTGATCCAGAAAATGTACCAGTTCATCTCGCTTGATCCTACGGCACCCCCCGTTGTTTGTGTTTACTGCTTTTTATACCTTGCTTTACCAAGGACATACTCAAAGGTTAACTTTACATCCTTCTCCGCTATATCATCGCGTATCACACTTGTGCCGGGCTTCGTGGGTATTATCAGCCGTAGTTTTCCACCCTGCACTTTCTTGTCGGAAAACATCGCACCAAACACCTCTTCGATTTCCGCAGGATATGGAAGCTCGGGTCGAGGCAGCTTCGTTACCATGGCTTCATACCAGTGCCTGTCTTCTTTTGATACGGTCCCTGTTCGTAAAGCAAGCTCCACGGCACAGTACATTCCCCAGAAAACACCTTCACCATGTAAGATCCCCTCGTACTTATAGTACTTCTCAAGAGCATGAGAGAATGTGTGCCCAAAGTTTAGTATGGCCCGTATGCCGCCTTCACGTTCGTCGCGCGAAACCACATCGGCCTTTATTTCGATGCTTCTTTTGATCGCATCAGGCACGAGTGTTTTATCGTGTCGCAATATCCGCTCATGATTGTACTCGATAAATTTGGCCGTTTCCTGACCGCCGATGAAGGCAGTTTTAAAAACCTCCGCATAACCCGACAGGTACTCCCGCTCGGGAAGCGTATTTAGAAAGGCCGTATCGACCCATACAAGCGAGGGCTGATGAAAAGCACCGATAAGATTTTTGCCCGCAGGGTGATTAACTCCCGTTTTACCTCCCACGCTTGAGTCTACCATTGACAGAAGCGTTGTAGGAATCTGGATAAATCTTACCCCGCGCAGATAACTTGCCGCCGCAAAACCGGTGATATCCCCTATGACTCCTCCACCAAAGGCAATTATTACCCCCTTCCTGTCAAGTCTGGCTTCCAAAAGCCCGTCCAGAACGCTTCTCCAGGTATCTACAGTTTTATACTTTTCTCCGTCGGGTATGGTTATAATCGCCGCATCAAGCTCCTTTTTGTATTTCTCAAGAAACGGCTCATATAATGAAGCAAGTGTGCTGTTGGTGACAAGCGCAAATCCGCAGTCACCAAACATTCTCTTTAATTCTACGGTTATTTCTCCCTGCTCGTCAATACATACGGGATATGATCTATTGCCAAGCTCCACGTTTAGTTTCATTGCTCTCCCCCGGTAATATCCGCTCCGATCGCCCTGAAATCGCTGAGAAAAGAAGGGTAGGTTACAGATGCCGATTCAGCCGTGTCGATTACGGTTTCGCCTCCTGCAGTGAGACCCGCGAGCGCAAGCGCCATAACGACCCTGTGATCATGCCGTCCGTTGACCGCACATCCGTTTAGTTGACTCTGGTGAACGATCAGGCCGTCCGGAAGCTCCTCTATACGAGCGCCCATGGAAGAAAGCTCCGATGCCATGACCGCGATGCGGTCGGTTTCCTTGATACGTGCCTGCTTGACATTGCGTATGACGGTTTTCCCCTCCGCCATACAACCCAAAACCGAGAAAGCCGGAAGCGCATCGGGCATATCATTCAAATCTATTTCGCATCCTCTGATACCGCCGGTCCCCGACACAACAACACTCTTTTTGCCGTACTCGAGTTTAGCCCCCATCTGTGCAAGCACGTCAAAAACCCGCTTGTCTCCCTGTGGATCCGAAAAGTCAAGGTTTTCGAGTCGAAGGGTAGAGCCGGTTATAACAGCCGCAACCGCGCCGAAAGTCGCGGATGAAAAATCTCCGGGGATACGCATTGTAAATGGGGCGTAGCTTTGACCACCTTTCACCCAAAATCTCGACCAGTCCTCGGAAGCCTCGTATTGTATACCCATTCTGTCCAGCCACCAGAGTGTTATTCCCACGTAAGGCTTTTCGTGCAGATCCTCCACGTAAACAGTGCAATCGTTGATCGCACAGGGACAGGCAAACAAAAGCCCCGAGACAAACTGCGATGTTATCCCGGTGACTACTGCCTCTCCTCCCCGAACAGGACCGGAAATGGTGAATGGAATGTCGCCGTCGGTGCTGTGAAGTTTATACTCCGCGCCAAGCTGCTTGAGCGCCTCCAGCATCGGCCGCATCGGTCGTGTTTTTAGGCTTTGGTCGCCGGTAAATGTCCGCGGTTTATCACCCAACGCCGCGACCGCGGTCAAAAGCCTTGTGGCCGTTCCACTGTTTCCCAGGTCCAGAGTATCTTTCCCGCCGGAATAATTCTTCCCTATCCCGGTTATACGAATAACATCCCCCTCGCGTCGGCACTCTGCGCCCATGCATTGCGCCCCCTGCAATGCCGACCAGCCGTCTCCCTCCAAAAGCGCACCTTCAAGCACCGACTCTCCCGTTGCAAGCGTAGCCGCCACAACACCACGAATCGAGTGAGATTTGGATGGCGGAATAGTCAGTTTTCCGGCAAGCGCCGAGGGCCTAACCGTCCATTTCATTTATTCATGCTCCTGTAACAAGTCTCTGAAGTTCATCCATGGAGAAGATGGTGTCGGACACTTCCACTCCGGTCCAAATCCGGTATGATGCCAGAGCCTGATACAGTAACATGCCCAGACCGTTTTGAGTCTTGCATCCCCGCTCACGCGCATATTTAAGAAGTCTGGTTTCTACCGGGTTATAAATCGTATCAAATACCGCGACACCCGCATGTAACATATCCGGAGCAAGAGGAGACGAATCGATATCGGGGTACATACCTGCGGGAGTGCAGTTGACTATCAGGCTGCACTCTTCGAGTTCCCGTGCCAGCGACCGGCTGTCGAAGGTCAACAGGCTTAGACGGTCGGCCGCCCCGACTATACTGTAAAGATCCTCGGCCAACGATTCTACTTTTTGGAGGTTGCGCCCCACAAGCATAAGTCCGGATGGAATCTCCTCGTAAAGTAATGCCGCGGCAAGAGTTCGTGCCGTTCCCCCGTTTCCAAGAACGGCGATTTTCTTACCCCTGATATCGGTACCCATCTTATCCAGTGCCCGCAAAAAGCCCTGCGCATCCGTGGTCGTACCGTGAAGAAGGTTATCTTTGAGATATAAAGTATTGCAAGTTCCCGTGACTCGTGAAATATCGGAAAGTACGTCGCAGTATGGTAGAACAGTCTGTTTGTAAGGAATAGTCACATTGCAGCCGACAAAATTAAGGGCTCTTAATCCAAACAAAGCCGCGTGAATATTTTCGGGACTGACTCCCAGAGGTACATATACATAGGGCAGCTTAAGGAAGGAACTTGCGTGGTTGTGGATCTGCGGAGAAATCGAATGACCAACCGGATTACCCAACAACCCGATCAGGCGGCTCTCCCCGCTTATAGAGACCTTTTCCACTACTCCTCTCCTTTAAGGAATACCTTCACCCGATTACGCCCCTCGTTTTTGGCTCTATACAAAGCCACATCAGCCTCATCCAACATCTCGGCCGACCCACGAATATCGGACCTGTATGAGGTCACACCCAGAGATACCGACAAACGTCCGTTAGGCAGATCCTGCTCATTTACAAACCGATAATCAAATACAGCGGTCAATATGTTTTGCGCCTTCTCCACAGCCTGCGAAAGCCCCTGGCCGGGTAGAAGAATCACAAACTCCTCTCCCCCATACCTTGCCACTGTATCTTCGGAGCTGCATACCGCATGAAGTATCCGTACCAGTTCAATCAGCGCGATATCCCCGGTGATATGCCCGTTGAGGTCGTTATAGGTCTTGAAATGATCCAGATCGAGCATGATTAAAGAAAACTGTTTGCCTTGCGATTTTGCCAGAGTAAAGAGCCTGCGAAACTCCTCTTCCATGAAACGCCTGTTGTAAGCACGGGTAAGCTCATCGGTTATCGCCCGACTTGCCGTATCAACATACTCCTGGGCATCTATTATCTTGGGACTCAGAACTCTGCGCTTTATATTCGTGTAGTAGTCCAGAGTCGCCACATGTATGCCGACATTGCGCCCAAGGGTCTCGCTCATCGTATACTTATGTTTGAGGATCTCATCCCAGTCCCGCTTTGCCTCCTCTTCGGGCAAACGGATATGAATAAGGGCAAAAATTATGTCACGATAATATGATCCGGCCTTTTGTCCGATTTCTATGAGAGAGTTTTCGTGATCGAGAATATGAGTGACCACATCTCCACTGGCCTGCTCAATGACTCTCTTTTCGGTAAGCTCTTTTATACTGTCTATATCATTAAGGCTGATTGCCCGAGTGTCCTGATCGGAGGCGTCGTTATATCCAAACTTATTGAACGTGTTCGTATCTTTAAGATTTTCAGCACGTTTATCTGATTCCATAGGTTATTCCCTTGTACAAACGTATACATGGTAAAGCCCCTGAAACTCGTCTAAAAGCATTTCCCACGGCGTAAGTATTTCTCTCAAAAGAGATCTACTTCAAATATACATGATTCGAAGGTCCGAAAACATTTTCCCGAATTAAGCCGGTAAGATAACTATAAAAAGTGTTTTCACCCCCGGATATGATTTCCCAAATGGGATTTTTAGGGATTTGAGCCACTTTCGAAGAGGAAATCATTGATTTTGGATGCAGCATGTTTTATTTATACTGTAATGAATGAAGTAAAGCTTAACACAACACGTGCTCAGATAGGTCGATTTCTTAAATCGTGGCGAGAGAAGACCGGGAAAAACCAAGCTGACATTGCCCGGGCGGCGAAGATATCGACGAGTATGCTCAGCCAGATAGAGCGGGGAGTTGTTTCGCCGAGCATCGATACGTTGCTTGAGGTTTGTACGGCTTTGAATATAGATGTAGGTGTATTGTTTGAGCGTGTATCAAACCGCCGCACCGCGAATGTGCATCACAGGGGGGAGCGACTAAAAAGCTCTCAGCATGGGATCACCTACGAGCAGCTGGTTTCCAGCTATGATACGAAATATCCGATGGAGATGTTTCTTCTGGAAGTTGAGCCTGGACACGACACGGGCATTTGCGGCAGGGGGCATGAAGGCGTAGAGATGGGATATGTGCTGTCGGGCGATGCTTTACTGACAATAGATGAAGAGTCGTATTCTCTGAAGTGTGGCGACAGCATTTCTTTTGTTTCGCATCGCCCTCACAGGCTGTGCAACACAGGAGATAGGGTTTTTAAGGCAATTTGGAGCGTTTCACCACCGCATCAGAATTTTCTGGATGCGTTATCATAGCCTATTTAAGCATTAAGTGAAAGGATGGGCACCATGGGAAAAACCATCACCCAAAAAATTTTCGAATCACATCTTCGCGATAATCCTTTTGCCGATGTGCATGTGTTATCGCTGGATGTAGTCATGTGCCATGAGATAACCACTCCTCTGGCAATTAGCGATCTGGTCTGGAGAGAGAAAGATCGTGTTTTCGATCCGACAAAAATCAAGGCGGTAATCGATCATGTCACTCCTTCCAAGGATTCAAAGAGCGCGACCCAAGCCAAAATACTTCGAGACTGGGCCCGCCGACACGGTATAAAGGATTTCTTTGATATCGGTGCAAACGGTGTCTGCCATGCTCTTTTTCCCGAGAAGGGATTTATACGCCCCGGATTCACGGTGATCATGGGCGACAGCCACACCTGCACACACGGTGCGTTTGGAGCTTTTGCGGCGGGAGTTGGTACAACCGACCTGGAGGTAGGAATACTCAAAGGGGTATGTGCATTTCGCCGGCCCAGAAGCATCCTTATCAATATAACGGGGGAGATGCCCAGTGGAGTATACGCGAAGGATGTCATCCTGGAGATAATCAGACAGTTGACGGTTAACGGGGCGACAGATCGTGTAATGGAATTTCGCGGCCCCGTGGTTGATCGCATGACCATGGAGGAGAGGATGACCCTGTCGAACATGGCAATCGAAGCCGGCGGAACCTCGGGGGTGTGTATGCCCGATGCGCAGACAGTGGACTATCTGTGGCCGTTTATCTCCGATGAATATAATAATGATAAGAAGCAGGCTTTAGAGGATTTCAAAAAATGGTGTTCGGATGATGACGCCGAATACGAAAAGGAATATACTTTCGACGTATCCGGTTTCGAGCCTGTTTCTACGGTCGGTTATAAGCCCGATCAGGTGAAGAAGGCCTCCGAACTGACTGATACCAAAATCGATCAGGTATATATCGGAAGTTGCACAAACGGCCGCATATCCGACATCCGAATCGCCGCGAAAATCCTTAAAGGCAAGAAACTGGCCGACGGAGTACGGGGAATTCTTGCACCCGCTACACCCAAGGTGCAAAGAGAGGCGATGTCCGAAGGATTGATCGATATATTCATGGACGCGGGTTTCTGTGTCACCAATCCTACCTGTGGAGCGTGTCTTGGAATGTCCAATGGAGTGTTGGCCGAGGGTGAAGTGTGTGCGTCAACGACCAATCGCAACTTTTTCGGGCGAATGGGAAAAGGCGGAATGGTTCACCTGATGAGTCCGGCAACCGCCGCCGCAAGCGCGATTACCGGACATATAACCGATCCTCGTACAATAAAGTAGCGGTGGATTTTTGAATCCTGACAAAACGATCAAATCGGGAAATCAGGAGAAAAAATCAAGGAGAAAAACGCATATCGATGTATACGACAAACTTGTTTTTTAACCACGAATCCAACGGATCGCATGCTTTTTCGTACAGATACAGTGAGGCGATCATAATTTTAAGGAGAAAACCATGAAATCATTCGGCGGACCGGTATTGTTCCTTGACCGATCAGATATAAATACGGATGAGATTATTCCCGCCAAGTATTTGACGGAGGTTGAGAAGGATGCACTCAAACCGCACCTGCTCGAAGATTTAAACCTGGAGGGGTTTGACCCTGCGGGCGAAGCTTTGAGAAAAGCACGGGTAATCGTAACCAGAGAAAATTTTGGGTGCGGCTCTTCGCGTGAGCATGCTCCGTGGGCTCTGGAAGTAAACGATATAACGGTGGTCCTCGCGCAGAGTTTTGCCCGCATTTTCAGGCAAAACATGTATAACGGAGGGATGATTGCCGCGGAGCTTCCGGCCAACCTGATTGATGAGCTGTTTATATTCGGGCAAGATACGGAGGTAACCTGCACGGTGGATCTGGAAAACAAAAAGCTTCATTTCACCGCAGAAAACGGAAGCAAAAAAGAGCTCGCGGTCTCGCTGGGCGAATTCGATGAAGCCCTGGTTCGCGCCGGCGGCTGGGTTGAATATGCCGATAAGCACTATTGAATCGACTCGATTTTTTACAGCAAGTGAACAAGAAAGGCGGCCTAAAAGGCCGCCTTCTTTGTAGAAAGTTTACCAGGTTCGGCAAAGCCGGAGGATCGTGCTTTTGTCGGACAAAGGATCTGATTCAAATGGGATCCAAATACGCGGACACACTTAGCGAAATCAAACCGTGGCCCATAA
>CAZPHU010000153.1:0-7337 GCA_964586285.1 uncultured Fibrobacterota bacterium
ACTCCGATTTGAGATAAGACTATTGGCTGATCACCCGTGCCGAATCGACATTCTCGGAGTATGGATTTGCTTTGCGAGGCTGGTTTCGATAAAATAAAGACAGCGGAGGCGACAGTGATTAAGTTGATGCTTAGGAGCTAAGCCTTGTTTATCACCTGCACGAGCGCATCGCGGGCCGACTGCTCGGTTTCATACACGGGTACCGCCTTGTGGAAATTGGTCAATTCAAACAAATACTGTATATCGCTGTTGAGGCAGCATATCACAAATTTTCCGCCTCTTTTGGACACCGAGTTCTTTGTCTTGCAAAGCCAACCGAAACTATAGGAATCCAGGTACTGAACATGACTCAGGTTCAGGATTATAAACGGCGGCACCAGTGTATCGATACACTCCCGCATAACATCGACGACATCGGTAGCACTGATATTTGTGATTATCAATCCGTTCACATATACAGTCGCAATCCCTTCGTCATCGATCCGCTTTGAGGCGGTAACAATTTCATCAGACATAATAATCTTTCCCTTTCTTTACAGCCAGAATCTGTACCGTGCCCAAAGCGGTCGTCCATTTCCACTCTGGCGCCAAATAAAATGACAGCACTCACATCGGAATCGTCTCTTACCTTTGATTGTTCTTATGGGACTGAAAAGAAAAGGGTCGTAGTACTCAACAGAAGTATTATTACACTTGGGACAGTTTATAACCGGTGGATTCCAGAATGAATTCCATAGACGCTGAAATACACCGGGGGTTCTGGTCGTGTAAAGACGATCCTCCCTTTTCCGAAATCGCTTCAGGTTTTTCATGATCACACTACCGGTGAAGGGAGAAAAAGCTGTGAATAGCTTCTCATCGCGAACACATCGGTCATGCCTGCGACATAATCGGTAACTATCCGCCAGGCGGGAGTCCGGTCGTTATAGTTTGTATTCTTGATGAAATCAAAAAGGATCGACAAAGTCGGGGCATCCTGAATTATTGTATCAACATAAGCACGGTTCCTTCCCCACTCCGATTTCTCCAGAATTTCCATCGCACTCGAAAAAAGTGCTTTTAGGATATGGGAGGTCTTTTGAGCCATGCGCTCGACCAGCGGATGACGATAGATACGTTCGTAATTGAAATCCTTAAGCATAGTCATCAATTCAAACATGTTGTCACTCAACTCGACAGCGTCCTTGTCTAGACTGTTGGCAATTGTATCGTTGACAAGTTTTCCAATAATCTTGCCGTTGTCTGTACCAAGGGAATCGGCGATATGAGAAGGCACATCCGATATTTTCACCAACCCGGCCTGTATACCGTCCTCCAGATCACGTCCAAGATATGCAATCCTGTCCACCATCCTCACAACACACCCTTCCAACGTTGCGGGGTGAAAAGCACGATCATCAATTGCTTCTATCTCCCTCACGTCACGGTTTCGGTCGGGAAATACCACCTTTTCAAACTTCTCCCCACAATGTGTAATGATACCGTCTCGTACCTCGTAGGTCAAATTCAGTCCCGAACCGTAGTTGGTAAGCTTATCAACCACCCTCAATCCATGCATCTCATGCTTGAATCCGCCGTCGGCTCCTAATTCTGTCAGGATTTCATTCAAGACCTTCTCGCCGGCATGGCCAAAGGGCGGATGCCCCAGATCGTGCGCCTTGGCAATCGCGTTTATCAGATCGGTATTGAGGTTTAGGCACCGTCCTATCACCGATGCAATGCTTGATACATGAAGCACATGCTCCATGCGCGTGCAGATATGATCGTTATCCGGAGACAAAAAAACCTGAGTCTTGTGCTTGAGCCTTCTGAATGGCGGAGAATGGATAATGCGAGTCTCATCGCGTGCGAATTCCATGCGAAACGGATCGGGGCTTATAGGTAGACGACGCCCGGCAGACTGGCTGCTTTTACACGCAAAGGACGACAGATTTTCTTCATCCAACAGCAGATGCTTGCGTATATCACTGGTACTTTTCATATATTAGCTGTTCCCCCCTTGTTTGATACCCCCCCGGCCGATTAGCGGCCGATATCAAATACTTTTACAAATTACGTTTCAGTACCGCCGGAATATCATTACAACCCGACTCCTACTCCGAATTCGATCAATTTTGATTTACTGAAACGGGGCTGCATTCTGTGCGGCGGCATATCATCAAGAGTACCGCGGACGAAAAGATACACGATTTTATTTGTCTGCAAACGGTACAATGCCTGCAGTGACAACATCTGACTCCAATAAAAATTGCTCTTCTCTTCGGCGACTTCATGGCCGCCCGCGACTATTTGTCCCTCGGCGGCGAAAGCCCACTCCTTATACTGCCATGCAAGCGTTCGCCCTTTCAGCTCAAATTCCATTTTCCGATCGTTTTCGTAATTTACCGAACTTTTCCTTACTATATCGAAGAAATTCTTCATGAAGATGCCTGCTTTAAACGACCAGGCAACCCGATCTCGCCAAAGGCTAATTGGTCGATTATAAACGGATCGGGCGAAATCGGTCAAACGCATCGACGGGGAATGAGCGGATAAAAAGAGCATATTCCAGTATACGGTCGGTAATTCTTTTTGATCAATCTCATGGAAGCACCTGTGATCCAGACCTGCCCGTGCGGTTAATGGTTTAAACCGCGCTTCAAAAAAAGGTGTAAACGCGAAATTGGCATCCATTGGGTCAAATACTACATCTTTCGGAGTCCGCCCCATCCCAAGGTTGACATCAAAGGCGGTAGCCATGAATATAAGCGAATCGAAGGATAACCATACCGGCTCCACATAAAGAGTAGCTTCGATGAAATGATGTCGCTTGGAATACTCGTTTTTTTGGTTATACATCCTCCGAATATCAGCCTGGGAGTGTACCTCGGGAAAGATTGCGGTTTTTCCAAGCACCCCGGAAGCCAAGGAGCTTTCAGCAAACATCGGATATGCTGAAAAGAGAATTATCAGACAAACAAATCGGCGAACAAACATCATAAAAACCTCTCAAAAGAGCTAAAGTGCACAGTAAGAGTATACAACATATTCAACTCACTTTGTGGCAAATATCGCCGACAAAGGTTATTTTTGCATTCTTAACAGATAATATTTTTTCTAATCATCCGAAATTTGTGCGACAGCCATGAGCCGTCATTTTTGATCTATGACTAAACTGATTATCTTAATAACGATTCCGATTGTTTCAGCCATCATCGGCTGGCTGACTAATGCCATAGCAGTGCGTATGATTTTTAGACCACGCCGGGAGATCAATATTCTCGGCATTCGAGTTATCGGTCTAATTCCCAAGCGCAAGGCCGATCTGGCATGTAAAATCGGAGAAACAGTCGAAAAAGAACTCATTTCCCATCAGGATATCCACGGGGTGGTAAATACACCTGAGTTTCATAACGAAATCCTGAATACAATAATGGGCAAGATCGATGAGTTCATTGAAGATAATCTGGGCATAATACCGATGGTTTCCATGTTTCTTGACGGTGATGCTCTGGCAGGAATTAAGCGCAGAATTCGCAACGAGTTACAGGGTATGCTGCCCGATACTATTGAGGACCTTTTCGCAAAGGTTGAATCTCGAATAGATTTCAAGGAAATCGTTAGAAACAAGATAGAAGCATTCGAGCTTTCCAAACTCGAAAATATCATCTATTCCATCGCGTCTCGAGAATTGAAAGCGATCGAAATCTTCGGTGGAGTTCTCGGTTTTATCGTAGGACTCATACAGGTGGGAATAGTGATGCTTGGAAATATCGTATAGAAAAGGTTAATGCCTGAAGGTACTATGACTGAACGAAAAGACAAAAATATCCTGCAAAAAATCATTTTCCTGGCTTTTGTGGTCACGATTATCTCTTGGGTACCATCCACGGCCTCGGTAATATATACCGATCACTCATTCAACACAGACAGCCTTACAATCGGCGACAAAATAGATTTGAGAATAAATGTTGTTCATCCCTCCGGTTCACAATTAGCAGGCCCCGAAATCGAGAACAGTTTCGGGGAATTTGTCGTTAAACAGTGGCATGATGAACACATAAAACGGGATAACTCCGACAGTACAGCCTTTTTCTATACGATCACTACTTATAAGACAGGCCTCTGCACGATTCCATCGCTGCCGTTTTATGTTTCCGAAGACTCATTAAGGGATACTCTCTTTTCCAGACCGATTCCTCTTCGCATAGCGTCCGTGGTCACCGCGGACACGGCGGTTTTACAGGATTTGAAACCACAGCAATTGGCGGGGCGAAGATCTTTATGGTGGCTTTGGTCAACATTGGCACTGGCTCTTTGTGCCGGGGCGGGCATTTACGGCAGGTATCTTATTAAACGCGGACGCAAGCCGTCTCCCCCACCACCGCCAAAGCCGCCTTATGAGGAGGCAATAGAGGCATTAGCCGCGCTAAAGGCCAAAGAACTCATAAAAAAAGGAATGCTTCGTGAGCATATTTTCGAGCTTTCGGAGATTCTGAAACGGTATATGGGAAGACGCTACGATATTCCGGCTGCCGAGTTCACAACAGAAGAGATCTTGATTTGGCTAAAGGCCGCTCCCCTTTCCGAGGAACACAGGGAATCCATGAACTGGTTTTTCGGTACGAGTCATCCGATCAAGTTTGCCCGGCTTATCCCGTCTCAAAAGGATCTTGAAACGCTTTGTTTGAAAGCGGAAAGCTTCATTAAAGAAACTAAACCGGTGCCCGAAAGCAGCAAGAAACTGCAGGTGCAGGAGGTGGGATGATGAGATTTCGCGATCCCGAATTCCTGTTTTTGCTTCTGTTGTGGTTACCCATGGTTTGGGTCTATATTCGCAGAGAAAAACGCACCCGTCCCGCTGTCCGATTCTCCGATTTATCTGTAGCAAAGAAGGTCTCCTCCGGTTTTTCTACCGGTCTTCGCCACAGCCTGATTGTTTTACGTCTACTGGGTATCGGTTTGCTGACTGTGGCTTTGGCCCGGCCTCAGATGGGCCATACGGAGCAGGAAGTCACTACACACGGAGTGGATATAATGCTTGTGCTGGATGTTTCTACCAGTATGCGGGCATTGGATTTCAAGCCTAAAAATCGCTTATTTGTAGCGAAGGAACGTATAAAGGATTTCATCACCAAAAGGGTTCACGATAGAATCGGCCTGGTGGTGTTTGCCGGCCGAAGTTACACCAAGGCACCTCTTACACTCGATTACAATGTGCTGTCTCAGTTTCTGGATGAAATTGAATTCGGTGAAATAGAGGACGGAACCGCGGTTGGAACCGCGATCGCGACCGCCGCGAACCGAATAAAAGACAGCAAGGCCAAAAGTAAAATTATGATTCTTCTGACCGACGGCGCGAATAACCGGGGGGATATCGCTCCGCTTGTAGCCGCACGTGCGGCGGGGGAACTTGATATCAAGATATACACTATCGGGGTGGGCAAGAAGGGCAAAGTTCCCATGCCGGTGGATTATGTGGATCGACGTACGGGAAAAATCGTGGATACAAGAGTACTGATGGTTGATTCGGATCTGGATGAAGAGAATCTGCAGCAGATTGCCGATGTTACCAAAGGAAAATTCTTCCGCGCGGGCAGCCCCGAACAGCTTGCCCAGATATATGATGAAATTGACCAGCTTGAAAAAACAGAGATTAAAACCAAAAGCTACACTACCTGGTCCGAGAGATTTTTTCCCTGGCTCTTGGCCGGGGTAGCGGTTTTGTTTGTTGAACTGTTGTTGGCATACACCCGATTTCGCAGGATTCCATAAGACACTATGCGATTTGCGACTCCTCAATTTTTTCTGCTATTTTTGGCGATTCCGGTACTGATCGGCTTTTTTATTTGGGCTTTTCAGCGTAAACGAGCCGCACTCCAGCGTTTTGCATCTTTATCAATGGTGCGGCGCCTGACTCCGGAGGTAAGCGGCACTAAACAGGTATGGAAGTTTGTGTTGTTTCTCTTCTTCCTGTGTTTTGCTGTCTTTGCCCTGGTTCGCCCTCAGTTTGGGGTCAAGATGGAAATGATCGAGCGCAAGGGTGTGGATATAATAGTGGCACTTGATATTTCCAGAAGTATGCTTGCCGAGGATATCGCACCGAATCGACTCGATCGTGCGAAGCACGAGATAGCCAAATTTATCGATCTTCTAAAAGGCGACAGAATAGGATTGATCGTTTTCGCCGGAGAAAGTTTTCTTCAGTGCCCCCTTACGCTGGATTATGGAGCAGCGAAAATGTTTCTGGATGTAGTTGACACCGACTGGATTCAGGTCCAGGGAACCGCGCTGTCCCAGGCGATAAAACAGGCTTCCGAATCGTTTCAATCAAAGCAGAAAAAACATAAGGTGCTTGTCATCCTCTCCGACGGTGAAGACCATGAAGGCGACGCGGTTAAAGCGGCGAAGGAAGCCGCACGTGAAGGTGTAAAGATTTACACGGTAGGAATCGGCTCCGAAAATGGTGTTCCTATTCCGGTGCGTAAAAGCGGATCATCGCTGATTTACAAGAAAAACAAAGACGGCAATTTAGTGATGTCCAAACTCGATCCCCTGGTGCTGGAGAAAATATCGCTTGAAGGTAACGGTAAATACTTTCATGCCGGAACCAATCTGGACCTGGCTCATATCTACAATGAGATTTATGCCATGGAAAAGAAGGATTTGGGAATGAACAAGGTTGCCATTTACGAGGAACGATATCAAATCTTTTTATTAATAGCATTACTGTTTCTGACAGCGGAGTTTCTGATTTCGGAAAGAACCCGAAAACGCAAAACCTGGAGGGGCAGATTTGAATAAGACAGGTCTGTTTTTAATCGTGCTGACCCTTGGAATATTTGCGGACGCGACATACACGAAAAACAAGCGCGCCAACAAACTGTATGAAGAGGGCAAGTATGAAGAGGCTCTGGAACTTTACGATGAAGCTCTCGTCGAGTCTCCGGAGGAAAAGAAGTTGTCGGTTAACAAGGGTTCGGCCTATTACAAAATGGGAGATTTCGATAAAGCTTTGAGCGAATATCAGAGTGCTTCGGGTATAGAAGATAAAAGAGTGCGGGCGGACCTTTTATACAATATGGGCAACGCTCAATTCATGCAGGGAGAGAAACTGGCGGCATCCGGCGGACAACAGGCCATGGAGAAGTTTGAGTCGGCTCGACAAAGCTTTATGCAGTCACTTGACCTCAATTCGTCGGATATTGATGCGAAACAAAACCTGGAGCTGGTTCAGGCACGTATCGAGCAGCTTAAAAAACAGCAGCAAAACCAACAAGATCAGAACCAGAATAAAGATAACCAGGATCAAAACAAACAGGATCAGGATCAAAACAAACAGGATCAGGATCAAAACA
>CAZPHU010000154.1:0-7282 GCA_964586285.1 uncultured Fibrobacterota bacterium
TGCCCGATTCGATTACTCATTAATGAGTAATATGGGGGCAGCAGTGACATTTCCCCTGGTAGAAGTTGCATATGCACTGGAAATTGTTACATAGGAACTGGTAGAAATTCCATAGACACGGGTACCAGGCGCATAGACATAGACACCGTTACCAGGTGCATATACACGGGTGATTTTTGATGCTTGTGATCCTATTTATTCCTAATCACCGCATAGATGTCGGTCAGAAGAAGATCGATAACCGCGGAGGGTTTGCTGAATAAGAGGCGCAGGAGTAATGTAATTCGTTTGCGTACGTTTGAGATGATAACAGGGAAATACTCGGCGGCACAGATACCGGCCATGAAAGTGGTTTCCCTGTGTTTAAACCATGTGGACAGTTTATTAAATGCCAGAGAATGAAAATTGAAATGATTGAGAAGATACCCCGCCTGTATCCAGCTCCATATTCGAAGCCATTGTATAAGAGTCCTCTGGATTCCCTCATATGTAATCCCCGGCATCCACGGCACCTGCCTGCCGTATGTGAAAAAAAGGTGCATAGCCCCGACAAAAGCAAAAAGAATCCAGAATTTAGCTACAGGTCGCAGCAGCAATCTTGCGGATAAATGAATAACCTGCACCCACAAACTTATTCCTGCGGCGGCCGCGATAAGTAAAGCCGGCACTTGGGTTATCATAAGAGCAACGCAAAAGGTAAACAAAAAAGTGTTCAGGTATGGATATGTTTTTTTTTGCGGCTTACCTGTTGAGTAAAGATCAGGCATTGACAAATGTTCACCTTTCTCAACCGCTTGCATAAGAGCGGGGACAAACATTCCCGCCAAGGAGCCGAATACAACGGAGGCCAATAACATGAAAGGCGTCTGATAAAAGATATGATAATTGCCGGTCAGTAAAAAGAAAACCGCCGTGATCTGACCCAGATTATGAAACAGCGCTCCCGTTATTCCAAGTCCTACGGTTCCCAGAATTCCTCTCTTACCCAGTAATTTCCAGATCACTCCCATACCCACACAGGCGCAAACCGCCCCACTGAGACTAAGTGCCAGTGTAAGGAAGGAAAACCCGAAAAACATTGCCGTAATCCATGAACGCAGGAATGCAAAAAAAATCGCATCTCTCGTGCCGTAACGAATAATCCAGACCATGGTTACCACATTGGCAAGTCCGGGTTTAAGCCATGGGAAAAGAGGTATCCGCGGGATAAAGTATTCTATCGCACCTATTCCGACGGCAAGGAGTAGAAGCACGGTTTTACTTGCTGTCTGTTGATTATCTTGCGACGGCATCGAGAGAGTCGCTTTCGGTTGAGTTTTTAATTTTAATCAGCAGGTGATTGGGGGCGCATACAATCTGCTCGAATGGATTGCTTATCTTACCACTCTGTAAACATACCTGTTTGTCGCAGTCAGCCTCGATTACACGTGCCGAGCCCTCTGCGATACGGAGTGTGACCTGGCCGGTATTTCCCTGCAAACGTACTGTTTTTTCCTTAGAAAGCGGATACTCGGCGATTAGTTTATTGTCCCGATATATGCGAACTGTCGAGGGATGAGACGAAAGAAGGATGGGAATGCCCAGAGCAGCTCCGGTCAGAAGCAGCACTATCAGAAAGAAATCAAATGCGGTAAAGCGCCTGGGAATCATGGCAAAGAAAAATCCTTATCTCTGTATACGCGAGCCTTTGCAAAATAGCTGTTTTTCTCACGAACAATTCCCACAATCGCGGTATACCCGTTGTCCTGCCATCGGGCATAGGGAGTCAGAAGACCCGATTTGATATCGAAAAAGCCTATTCTGTAAAGATGGTCGGGAGGACCGATCCGGCGCTGGAGATGATCGGTCAGGTGTTTGGTCTGTTCTCTTACCACAATGTCAAGAGAGTCGGACGGGTATGTCATGGTGCTCTCGATCTCATATCGAACCAGACTGTCGCCTTTATAGAAGAAAATAATCGAAAACCGCTCTCCAAAGATGTGTACATCACTGCCGAAAGCATATGAGGCGCGTTGCTCCAGTGCCAGCCCCAGGTTTCTCATACAATATTTCCCGACCATGTGCGCTGATGCCCCGAATGGAATACCGTCAAAGTCAAACGGGCTCGAAACAAGAGATGCAAAATGCGTCGCAAGAGCGGCCGAATCAAGAATCGAATCGATTCGCCCGGATGCCCTCTGCTGAATGTCGCTCTCCTTTTTGTCTATCGCTTTCAATCGCGCCCGATGCCAGTTAAGAACTTCACAGGGATAATAATTTGTGTTGTTTGAATGCTGAGAAAGATATTGTCTGCGAAGTATAGGGTATTTAGCGGAATTTAACTCTATACTCAACTGATCACGCCACCTGAGTATGTGCTCTAGCGAGGGATCGGAGGAGTCTTTGGTACAAAGCTCGTACTGTCGCCGAAGCTCGCTCTCCTGTAGGTGGAAGAAACTGCTGTCAAGCAGTTGGCGTTTCTGCTTTTCAACAGCAAATAACGAATCAACCGAGCCGGAGTCGGTCAATCGACTGTACGGATTATTTGCTGCTGCTCTTTTTGCGGGCGGTACCACTTGTGATTCGTAACCGGAGCTGTCAATCCGGCTTTGTTTCGTCGGTACAGGAGTCGGGAGGGTATCGGAGTCACTTTTGTCTGTTCCAAAAACATTTACGCAGAAGATTATTATGCTGATTACGGTGAAAAGTTTCATACCCATCCTCAGTCACCAATAAAGCGCGTTGCCCAGCCCCGGACTTCCTTGCCGTTGAGCACATGAAAACGCCGCAGCCGTCTGATAGTCTCGGAACTGAAAGAGGAGAGCGGAATCCATACCAGCCGCTTTTTAAGTCTGCGGGCAAGCATGCGAAGTTTCAGATCAGGCTTGCGGGCGGATATGTATCCGACGGCGGTTTCTTTACTAAAAAGCATGGCCCCGTAAGAGAGTTGGTGTGCCAGGGAGTTGAAGCTCATGGACTGAGTTATCTCGAAAATGTTGGGTATGGGTCTGGGCGGAAACAACAATGATAAACCGCCGTATACGGATCGGGCTATGCCCGGACCTATCATGTCGTCAAACGGATCGGTCGCATAGAAACTCAGAGTGGATTCCTGGTTATGCTCCGCATACCAGGTGGCCTGCTGTGGATACTTCTCGTCATGGTTTTCATCAAAGATGATAATTACCGTATCCAGCTGTGCTTGTGTAAAAGGCAGCTCCCGTACGTAGATTCGTTTTGTGTACCAGTTTCTCAAAGTGTCACGGATATCTATACCGTCTTTTACAGATGTCGTAAACTGTTCGGTTTTGATGTGATCCTCGGAGAGTATGCGAAGTGCCTTTGAACGTACGTGACTGTTAAACTGCTCGATACGCTTATCTTCCGGAACGTGAGAACACATCTTGAACGGGTCCCATCGGAATCGATAATCTTTCTTGCGCATCCGGGTAGCATCCGGCTTTATTGGTATGCTTCGCCACTGCATAGCCATGTCTTTAAACAGGTTTACAGCCGCAACGGTCTGTTCGCCGGGAAAGCGAATCCTGTCTATGCCGACTCCCAGGTAAGATGAGCCGGATTCAATCGGGAGGTAAGGGTAGTATTTGGCATTTTTCAGAACATTAAGTGCGTATGTGTTTCCGCCAACTCCCTTTGCTGCCGTCACGATATCAAAAAGTGAGGGGATGAGGCGTGAATCCCCCACCGTCAGGTTGCGAAGGAAGGTCAGCGCAATTTTTATGCGCAAAGGGGAGAGCTGATATATCTCCTCATCGCTTTGGGAATAGTTGTCGCGCGTGTCCCTGAAAAGATCCTTTGTACAATGCCTCAAATCGATAGGCTCTCCGAAAAGGCTTTGACGTTCCTGTTCGGCTTTCCCTACGACAAACGGTAGCTCACCCAGAGCAAAATAGAGATGATCCGGGTTGATAAGAAAGCGTTTAATTTCATATTCGGGCGGTTTCTCAAAATGACGGTTATAGGATATCTCCCGGTTCAAATGGTAAATGGTGCGTACATAATTTCGCACGTGTACGAAAGCTAATACCTTTTTATATTTGTCTCTCAGGTGAAGCAGCCGTGAGGCGGTGTACTGAGCCTGCAGATCCTGTTGAGACTGAGGTTGAGGGTTTCCGGTCGAGCGAAGGCAAAGTGAGGCGTAAGCATCAAAGCCCAGCTGCTCGATAGAATATTCATCGGGGAATGATGAAAGCAGAACCGGTGTTTGCAGTGCAGGATGACCGACACATGCGTATGGTATTCGCATCTGGCGGGCTTGACGAATACCCTCTATGGTTGAATCACACGGGTCGATCGGTATGAAGAAAACCTGCTCCCCGGAATCGGCGGCGGTAACGGCCGAGATAAACGGCAGCTCGTCAACCGCGGGGCCAATCTCTTCCTGAAAGACTTCGGGTATATCCACGGCGATCATGTCCGGTTGAAGCCGGCCGCATATACGCCGGACATGGGCGGCAAAGCTGTACCGGCCATGAATGATCGGAACAAGTGTAAGTCCCGACATCGAAATCATCAGTCAATATCCTCAGGCATATCCGGATTAAGATCGTCGTTGTCCGAGAAGAAAAAATCTCCCAGACTCATATTGGGTAAATGCTCACCGGCGGCTTTGCGTCGTGCGGCCAGAGAGTCGAGGTCAAGTGCCTCTTCACCCAGAATCTGTTTTACGGCACTTGTAAAAAGTTCCGACGTATCCCCGCAGCCGTCGGCGGCCTTCTGTTTCAGAGTGTAGCGAACCGCATTTATCCCGTCACGTACCGAGTAGGGAAGATCCAGATTGTGGGCCTTTTGCAGAAAAGAGACACACAAGTCCAGAACCTCTTCATCCGAAAAGGGAAGATTATACGACAGAATACGCATCTCATCTTCACGGCTGGGAAAACCAAGCTCGATTCCGGGCTGCAGACGCGACATGATATAATCAGGTATTTCAAAGGTCGAAGAATCTTCATTCATGGTTACCGTGGCGCGAAACTCTTTGTGGGCTTTCAAGGTGATTCCGGCCACAACCGACTCTACCGTGCGTCTGTTGTCGAATAGTCCCGCCAGTGATGCCCACGATTTTTCGGACATCCGGTTACCTTCGTCCAAAATGGCTATTCCACCGGTTATTGCCGCGCTAAGAAGCGGACTCGCATGGTAGGATATCGTTCCCTTCTCCGACAGCACCGGAGTAACCAGCAGGTCTTCGGGGCGAGTGTCGGAGGTACACTGCATGATATAAACATCCTGCTTTCGCCTTGCGGCGGCAGCCATTGCAAGAGTGGTCTTACCTACACCCGGATAACCGATAATACGAGGAGTCAGTGGAATATCTGTCTTGTCGAGAGTGATCCAACATGCCAGAAGCTGACGAAGCGGCTCTTTCTGGCCGATCCACTCAATGCAGGTATCTACCGGGTGAGACAAATGTAGTTGTACATTATCTATAACAACTGTTTTCATAATCAGGTTCTTTCGAAAAGACAAAGGATGTACTATCGGGCAACTCAACAATTGACGGTCGTGCACATGCATTTATTGTTTCAGCGCGCATTATTCGTCACGCATAGATCGATGATTTAAAATCTTTTACCCGGATTGTGCGGTTCTGAGCTGATCAGTAGCGCAAAGCCTTTGGGGGCAGAAGAGTTAAAGCAATCGCGTGGAATACCATCCCGAGCATTCTAATGTTTGCTAAAGCCCTTGTGTACAAAGGGATTGCGCGAATCGCCGCGAGAGAATCGCTCAATCGGGTTTAAACTAAAAATACAATTACGGGGTGGAAATCGTAAAATCTCCACCCCGTTTGAGAAAAGCGTTAATGATTTTGCTTTCAAGAAAACTCCTACTCGTAAGTGAAGAGCCCTTCCATCTCCCGATCTTCCCAAAGCGTTTTCGCCTTCTCATGCCACTTATCTATAATTGTGGTTGTCAGTTTGGGATTCTCTTTCATATCGGCGAGGCGGGTGGCGCGTAAATTCTGGAAGACACCCAAATAGGAGTTTGCTTTCTTTAAGTCACCCAGCTTGATAAGAAGAGCAATTATCGAATATACAACCTGCATCTCGATCTCTTCTGAGGGACAGTTTGAGTTTCGGAAGGCGGTTTCAAATAGTTTCAAGGCTTCTTCCAGGATACGGGTGTTGTCGTTACCGGTGTTTTTGGTTATCTGCGCTATACGAAGGGCATAGGCACCCATTTTGTAGTAACTGTAGGGCTGCTCATACATCGCCTCCACACCCGCGCGAAGCATCGCAAGACGATAAGCCCCGACGGCGGCGTCGACCCCTCTGGGCCTTCTGAAAAAACTCTCATATTCGGTAACCGATCTTAGGAAAGCCTTCCTTTCTCCGATTTTTTCCTGAAGAGTCAGTATTATCATATTCGGCATCTGAGATTTTATCGTTCCCGGCCCGGAGGCAGATTTTCGAATAAAATCTCTTTTATCCGATGAAGCCATAAGGCAGCGTGGGCACACCGAAACCGAAAGCATGTTGTAATCGACGGTTCGGTAACCCATTGCCCCCTGATGTATGGGCACAAGGAATTTACTTTGAACGATCTGTTGGCTCTTTGCACGCAGCTCATAGCAGGTGAGGTTTTCCTGTCTGCACACCGGGCAGGTAAGAGTGATCTCGTACACAGGATCTTTCCCTTCTCCCTCCTCACCAATCATAGCAGCGCCTGCTTTTTGCGCCTTTATCTTCTTGATATGTTTTATATCCATCTTGGGGCCGTATTGGCGGATATATTCGTTAACCAGATTAGAATCGTTTAGAAGTGCGAACAGGCGCTTTTTAACTTCCGCTACATCTATAGCCATGCAATATCCTCTAATATCTGAAACCTTTAGAATACCTCCTTTTCATTATACAGCCCAATCTTTGCTGTAACAAGGCTAAACTGAATAATGGGTGAGTGAAAGAATCGCGGCTGGACAAGCATTGGTACTCAAGGAGGCATAAAAACGTTCTCAATATTAAAGAAAAAATTCACAGATAGGCAAAAAAATCGAGAAAAACTTTGACATTGCAACTGTTTTAGGGTATATTGGTAGAGAAAAGTTTCACAGGTGGTTAAAAAATGTTGCCTAAGCCGGTATTAACAAGACTCTGTACCATATATCGACTTCTCACGGAATTATCCGAGCAGGGGCGAACCAGCGTCTCTTCCACGGAGTTAAGTAAAATGCTTAATATCAGTGCGCACAGTATTCGAAAGGATATCGCACATCTGGGGGAGATCGGTACCGTGGGAGCCGGGTATGAGGTGAAAATTTTAAAAGAGGCGATAAGTGATC
>CAZPHU010000155.1:0-7222 GCA_964586285.1 uncultured Fibrobacterota bacterium
GGGGCGGAGAAGCGAACCAGCAGCAAAAGGATTGCTCCCGACAGAAAAAACAGCGAAAGAGGAATCGCCGTCGCTCCAACTCTGTCGCTGAGTAACCCCCAAAAAAGACGGCCCAATCCATTTCCCACGGCAAAGCCCGATATCGCCGCCACTGCAAAACCCACTGGTACGGATGCGGCTAAGCCGATGGGCTTGAGATTTCCGATCACCAGCAGACCCCCGAATGTTCCGGCCCACATGCCCACAGCCAGAGCAAGAAAGCGTCGGTCAAGCAGAATATTACCCTCTATTATTGGGTTATTGACGGTAGCGGCTTTATTGTCAGGGGGATTAGTCACAAACAGTGCAGCACCAAAAATGATAACCCCGTACCAGAGGCCGATCCACTGGAATATTTCCAAAACTGTTTTCCCACTGTCAAACATGTTTCCGGCAAGCAGAGATAGTAAAATCGCCCCGGCTCCAAACCCCGCTACGGCAATACCGCTTACCAGGCCCTTACGTCGTGGAAACCATTTTATACAAGTAGCGATGGGACACACATAGCCAAAGCCAAGGCCTGTACCTGTTATAATCCCTATACTCAGAAGAAGAGGTGCGAAAGAGCCGTCCGACCAGGATGAGAGCAGGTATCCGATACCAAAAAGAGAGCCTCCTATAAGAGCTACCGGCCTGGGGCCGTAAGGTTTAAGCAGCCGACCGGCAAAAATCATCGAAACGGAGAAGGCTGCGATGGTGGTTCCGAAGATGAGCTGAGCTTGTACCTGCGTGAGGCCAAAATCGTCTGTGAGGGCCGGAACAAAGGTGCTCCAGGCGTATACGCTTCCAAGGCCGAGTTGTATGATTATCGAAGCTGCAAGGACGAGAAACCTCTGCATTCATACCTCCTCCAGTATAAACCGTAATGAAAACGGCCAATAACCGTAACTTATTTATTACGGTTACCAACCCTTATTCGGTGGTGCCGGTTTTGTTGAAAAACCGCTTGTGCCCTGTTTTACGACTGATGAGTGTGTTTCCACACTAACGGCCATTTTTTCAGGGGCTGGGCATCACGTGGTGTGCCCCTGTAAAAAACGGACCTATTCGACTTTAAAAATCGAACAGGTCCGTGTATAGGTGCCTGTGAGTAAAGATTTCCAATGGCTTAAGTTCAATCATTGGTTCTGCTCGGCAGGCGTGCTCTATTGTCCCTGTCCCAGGGAAAAACCGGGTTCGCCGTCGAAATAGTAGAGATGCTCGGTTTTGATCACCTCAAAGCCAACTTCGCCTATACGCGTGAGGAGCTTGAAGATCTTTTCCTGTTCCACTGAAGGAGCATCGTCCTTGACCTGAAAACGACAGCGCCAGTGATCGGTGCAGAAAGTTTCCGGAGCACCCTGTGGCCATACTTTGAGTCCGCGGTTGGTTATCATCGAGAGCTCGAGACCTTCACCGTTGGCTTTGCGAAGCTCCGGACCCAGAACGTTTGGATCACGTTCGCCTTCGTTCCAATAGAGGAATACGTCGATTCCGCGCAAGGAACGCTTAACAGGGGGGCGTCTTATGGCTGTAGGAATTTGAATCGACTGATCGGAAGGATAATCCACCGGCTCCAGCTTCTGAGGTTTTTGGCCGAGTCGCGCTATAACCGCGTCGGCGAATTCGCTGGTACCGACCTTCTGTTTGCTTACGTCCTCTCGGAAAACATCGTAGGTGTGGATACCGTCTTCCAGCGTGCGCAGCCAGGCATTGTGTACTTTTGCGGCTGTTTCGCGCAGGCCAAGATGAACAAGCATCAGCACTCCTCCCATGAGCAGTCCCGACGGATTGGCCAAGTTCTGACCCGCCCGGCGTGGCGCCGAACCATGGATAGCCTCGAACATAGCCGCGTGCTCACCAATGTTTGCCGAGCCGGCCATACCAACCGAGCCCGCGATTTGCGCGGAGACATCACTCAGAACATCACCGTAGAGGTTGGGCAATACGATAACATCGAAGTTTTCCGGTGAATCCGCCAGTTTTGCCGCACCGATGTCGACAATCCAGTGCTCATTCTCGATTTCCGGATATTCCTTTGCGATCTCGTCAAAAACTTGGTGGAATAGACCGTCGGTGAGCTTCATGATGTTGTCTTTGGTGAAGCATGTCACCTTCTTTCGACCGTAAGCACGTGCGTATTCGAAGGCATAGCGGCAGATCTTCTCGGTGCCGGGTCTGCTGATCAGCTTGAGTGTCTGGAATACCTCGTCGGTCTGGCGGTGTTCGATGCCAGCGTAGAGATCTTCTTCGTTTTCGCGGATGATAACGAGATCCATCTTCGGGTGCTTGGTTCTCACGAACGGGTAGTAGGAACTGCAGGGACGGACATTGGCAAAAAGTCCAAGTGTTTTTCTGGTAGTAACATTGATACTCTTAAACCCGGTACCCTGCGGTGTCGTGAGCGGTGCTTTGTAAAAGACCTTGGTCCTGCGTATTGAATCCCAGACATCGGGCTCGATTCCCGAAGTGTTTCCGGCCAGATAGACTTTTTCGCCTACTTTAACCTCTTCGTACTCCAACCCTGCTCCCGCCGCATCAATAATGCGCAGGCAGGCGTCCATGATCTCCGGTCCAATACCGTCACCTCGTGCAACTGTGATTTTCTTCATCGTTTTTCTCTGACCTCATTCGAAGGGAATAGGAAATAACCTGACTCAAAAGCCTGCTTTTCTACCGTCATAGGAAGCTCAGAAATATATAATCTTCAAGTGACTTTCGCAAGCAGGCCGCAGTACAAGACTATTGCCTGTCGGGGCGGCATTATGTATGGGGAGAAGGTCGCGAGATTACCCCCGATTTTGTTCTGAAGCAGACTGCACCACACCCAAAGCCATACGCAATGCTTCCGTGCGGTTGAGGGTGACGTGTGGGTGTGCGGTTCGGTCGATTGTCTCAAGACGGGAGAGGCGCTCTTTGACCTCCTCGTCATGGGCCACCACAAAAACCGCCCGTCCGGAGTCGGCGGTGTCTCGAATGGCGTTTTCGATGGCAAGAGAGACCGTAACATCGATCAGTGATACGTCACACAGATCGATAACCACCGCTGAGGCATTTTCCATGGCCGCATGCTCCCTGGATATGGCCCGTGATGCGGCGAATATCATCGGGCCGCTCAGATGCAGCAGCAAAACCATGCCGTTGGCCGCATCGAGCAGTTGCCGCTCTTGCTGAGTTAAAGATATCACATCGTCGGTGTCGCTGATGATTCTTACATTCTTTGCCTGAACCTTACTGAGCTTATCAATCGTTATCAGATTGGCCACGAACACGCCAACGGCAACCGCTATGATCAGATCAAAAAAGACGGTAAGAAAAACAACCATGTACATGATAAATGCCGCTCGCCATGAAAGGCAATGGGCCCGGCGCAGGAAACTCCAGTCCAGGACGTTTATGCCCACCCGGACCGCAATGGCGGACAGGACTGCCAAAGGTATCCAGGCAGTCAGGCCCGAGGCGCCGGCGATCACAAGCAGAAGTACCGCGGTTCGAAACACTCCGGCCCAGGCGCTTTGACCACCGGTCTGGATATTTACCACGGTGCCCATCGTGGCCCCGGCACCGGGCAGGCCTCCCAGTAAACCCGACACCATATTTCCGATTCCCTGACCGATAAGCTCCTTGTCGGATTTGTGTTCGCTCCGCGTAAGACTGTCGGCGACAACTGATGTCAGCAGGGTGTCTATCGAACCAAGTAGCCCCAAAACCACGGCATCACCAATGAGGTTGTCGATTTGAGTCATGCTTATGGTCGGCAGGCGCAATTGCGGCAGGCTGAATGGAACCGCTCCGATGCGGCGTATCGCATCCGGTTCAAGAAAAACAGCTGAGATCAGCGTTGCCAACACCAGCACTACCAGCTCTGCAGGAAGCTTTCTGCGCAGGTTCTTGGGGATGAACAGAAGACACAACAATGTGCCGCCACCAAGGGCCAACTCGGATAATGACAGCCGAGTCAGAAACTCCGGAATCGCCCTGAACGTTTCCAGCACACCACCGGCCGGGCTTGCGTGCCCCAGGATGCCGGGAATCTGCAAAATGATGAGCATCACACCGATTCCGGACATAAAACCCGATACCACGCTATAGGGCATAAGCGTTATGAAGCGTCCCAGTTTGAAGGAGCCCAGAAGGATCTGGAATACTCCACTGAGTATGACTACCAGGAATGCCGTTGCCAGGCCGTTTTCAGGATTCATGGCGATGTTTTTTGCGATGATGCCGGTCATGACAACGGTCATCGGACCGGTAGGCTCGGAGATGAGAGTCGGGGTGCCGCCAAAAACGGCAGCAAACAGTCCCACCAGCATCGCCCCGTAGAGACCGGCTTGTGGACCCGCTCCGGATGCAACCCCAAAAGCCAGGGCCATAGGCAGCGAAACAACTGCGGCTGTGACTCCGCCGAAAATGTCGCCTTTGATGTTCCGGGAGTTAAATTCGTTCAGGATCCGCAATAAACACCTCTTGGCACCGTTTTAAGGTACCATTATAGTTTAAAAACCACAGCTTTTCAAACCCGGAAGCAACAGGTAAACTCCCGCATTACAACTCTTCCGGGCTCAAGATTTTTTACCCTAAGCTGAGCGGTTCCAGGTGCACGAGTCGCGCAAATCACCGATAAAGACTGCTCAGTTTAGTTCTATTTATCTAAAAAAAAGGGCCGATAGTCGTATTTATCATCTAAATACGATTATCAGCCCATATCCAGCGGTACCATTTCAGTATGAAAGAGCGAAATCGTACCGCAGCATATCTTGTAAATGCCTGTATTTAATTGAGCGGTCCTTTAGCGGATGAGCAGAGCCGTTTCCTGAAGGCAGAAAGTTGAAAACAATCGTGCGTCACCAGGGATTATGCAAATCGCTCTATAGAACTGCTCAGCTCAGATATTCGTCGAAATCAAACCACGCTTTTGAATACAGTGCAAGCATCGGCACTGTTTTCAGAAGCCTGGTTTTAATCTTGAAAAAATAAAAAAGCGGGTATGAAAAAGTCAAATGAGAGCGAATTATATGCTCCCGGTATGCGATCGTGCACTGGATGAGCACAGCCATTTCCTAAGATGGGATATCGCTTCCAGAACCTTTGAAAAAGGGTATTTCCCCGCGGTGTGCAAGTGACGTGTGATGACTGGAAAATGTCGGAATTGATCTGCGTTAAACTTATTACTATATTGGTTAATCGTGTTAAGGCAAGACCTGTGCGGCGCCGGGGCACTGTCGGGTCGTTAGTGAGAATCACCGGTTGCAAAAACGTGCATTTTTGGTGGTCGCTTACCGGCGGCCTCTTTGATTATCATCCTTTTCTCCCTTTCCAGACCAAAGAGTATTTTTCAAAAGGTTGTAACAATCTGCATTCAGTCGGATGATTGTGCAAAAATAAGCATTTTCGGCTGAGTCGCTGGAGAATATCCTATTAAATTTAAGGTGTTAGGTAGTGTCGAAAAAAATTGATAAAGAGGCCGGGTCCGTTCTAAACCGTTTGTTTCGGGGCGAAGTGCGCTTAGGCATGATTCAGGGAGGTCAGCTGGGGCGTATGCTGCTGACACCCTGTATGAATTTCGGGATCACCCCATATGTCATGGACAATGATCCTAATGCGCCGTGCCGGAAATTTTGCCAAAATTTTGTTGTCGGTGATGCTCGCAAATATGATGATGTTTACAATTTTGGTAAGCAGCTTGATGTTCTGACATTGGAATATGAAGATGTTAATCTTGAGGCGCTTGCCCGGTTGGAGAAGGACGGTGTTTTGGTTTATCCTTCCCCCGCGGTGATCAAAATCATTCAGGACAAAGGCTTGCAGAAACAGTTTTTTTACGATAACGACATACCCACCTCTGAATTTCACCTGCTGAATTGCGCGCAAGAGTTGTCGCGATTCAAATCGTTTCTGCCTGCCTATCAGAAACTCAGAAAATCGGGCTATGACGGTAGAGGAGTGAAGAAGATTGCATCCGAGTCGGATCTAAAGGATGGTTTTGATGAGCCAAGTCTGCTTGAGCGCTGCATCTCTATCGACAAGGAGATTGCGGTAATTGTTGCACGTAGTGTATCCGGGCAGATGAAGACGTTTCCCCTCGTTGAGATGGTCTTTCACCCTCAGGCCAATATGTTGGATTATCTTTTTGCTCCGGCCGAAGTTGATGATGCAGTCTGTGCCCGGGCCGATAATCTGGCGCAGAAAATCGCGCAAAAGATGGGAGTCGTAGGGTTGCTTGCGGTTGAGATGTTTATTACGAAGCAGGGGGAAGTTCTGGTAAACGAACTCGCGCCGCGTCCTCATAATAGCGGGCATCACACCATAGAAGCAAATGTGACCTCCCAGTTCGAGCAGCATCTGCGTGCCGTCCTTGACCTTCCACTCGGATCGGCGGCAATGCGCAGTCCGGCGGTTATGGTGAATCTGGTAGGGGATAGTGGCTTTGAAGGGCCGGTGCAGTATCTTGGATTGGAAGAGATACTAGCCGTTCCGGGGGTAAATATTCACAGGTATGGAAAAGCATTCACGCGTCCTTTTCGTAAAATGGGACATGTGACCGTAATCAACGATGACATCCGGAAAGCAAAGCAGCTTGCCCTGGAGGTCAAGAAAACAGTGAGGATACAGGCATGAATCAAGCACGAGTCGGCATTATAATGGGAAGTCAGTCTGATCTGAGTGTAATGCAGGGAGCCGAAGAGATACTTAAAGATTTCCAGGTGCCGTTTGAATTATCCGTAGTCTCGGCGCACCGCACTCCGCAGCGGATGGTTGCGTATGCACAGAGTGCGGAAAGCCGCGGGCTTAAGGTGATAATCGCCGGCGCCGGTGGGGCGGCACATCTGCCGGGAATGGTGGCCTCACTGACCTGTCTGCCGGTAATTGGAGTGCCGATAAAATCAAGCAACTCTCTGGACGGCTGGGATTCGTTACTGTCCATCGTGCAGATGCCTAACGGCGTGCCGGTTGCGGCGGTTGCGGTTAATGCCGCAAAAAACGCGGCCATTCTTGCCGTGCAGCTTTTAGCCTCGTCCGATGAAAATCTGAGGGGGAAAATGCATGTCTACAAAAAAACACTTTCCGAAAAAGTAAATGATCAGATTCAACAGCTGCAAAATGCCGGGTATGCGCAGCCTGATATTTGCTGATCCAGGGCAAGTTTTTTTAGATGAGGTCCGCTGCGAGTGCTGTATCGCTGGAGCCAATGCTATACGGGCCC
>CAZPHU010000156.1:0-7143 GCA_964586285.1 uncultured Fibrobacterota bacterium
TAGATAATATACATACGTAGCCTGACTAATGTTGGCAATGATGAAATTAGTATGTACCGATCCAGTAACCGATCGGCTGAATGTTGTTATATTTATCAGGGCAGGGAAAGGCGCACCGATCAGTGGACATATTCGGGCAGTAAAAATCGGGACGGGGACTGCAGGCATTCCATAACCGGGATGTTTTTTGGCAGGTCCTCTGTTGTTCATGCAAAACCTGCCCCGGCAACAATATTACTTTGTTTGGTGTTTCGAGAAGTAATATTAGGAGCGTTAGGCCGCGGCAAAGAATCCGCGGCGTAACTCCGGGTGTTCTTCTATGGATGAGATACGTGACGGGAGCGCTTGCCCGTGTTTATGTCGGTTGCGTACAAATCGACCCTTATTCCTTGACGAACCTGGCGGACTTAACCTCTTTGTTGGACAACCGCACTCCGGCCGCCTTAACACCCTTGACCAGAAAGTCCTTGATCTTGAACTTGTCCTGAAGCACTCGCACTCGCGGTTTTGGCTTGTAGTCCACCTCCACCGCCAGGTTCTCCTCCGTGGTCAGTTTCAAAATCTTTGCGTCGTCGGGTACGATAGAGTAACCTTTGTTCAAGATAAACTTCTCTATCTTGCACCTCTTTATAAAAGGAAATCCGTTGTCATTGTTTTTGTAGATCACCGTGAAGATGGTGTTTGAAAGGTTTTCCTTATCCGCCAGGCCGCAGTAAAGCATTCCCTTGTCCACAAACATCTTGTCGGGAACATCCATCACCGAATATGCCCCTGTTTTTCGAATGACCAGTATCCGGTCATACTGAGAAACATCATAAAGCACGTTTCCGTTCACCTCATAACCAAGATAGCCGGTGGAGTTGTCGTAGCGAAGCTTGAGGTTTCTCTGGGCCGCCTCTCGAACATCAACCTTCTCAAAAGATATTATTTGAGTTTTTCGCTTGTACTCACTCGAATACTTTTCGAGTAATTTACTCAGAAAGTCGACCGCATACTCCTTTATATGAGAAAGATGATGCTTTATTTCCTTGAGACGAGCCCTGATCTCCTGCATCTCCTTTTTGGCCTTGTTTATGTCGTAAAGTGAAATTCGACGAATCGGAATCTTCAACAGCCGTTCGATATCCTCCTGAGTAATTTCCCTTTTGATCTTTTTGGCAAACGGCTTGAACCCCTCACGCACAGCCTTGAAGATTGCCTGCTGCGTAGTCATCTGTTCGATACGCTTGTAAATACGCTCCTCGATGAAAATCTGCTCAAGCGTACGAGCATGCATGCGGTCGTTAAGATGCCCCTCCTCAAGTTTCAGCTCTCCTGTCAGAATATCCACAAGCATGGCCGAATGGTGAGCAATTTCCTCCGACACCGTGGTTACCGTCGGCTGGCCGTCTTTGATGACCAGAAGATTTACGCTGATCGACTGTTCACAGTCGGTAAAGGCATACAGCGCGTCCTCGGTATCCCTGGTATGTACGCCTCGAGCAAGCCGTACCTCAATCTCTACATTTTCTCCGGAGTAGTCGCTTATACCGGCGATCTTGATCTTGTTTTTCTTCGCGGCAGCCTCTATAGACGCGATAAGGCTCTCGGTTGTACTGCCGAAAGGTAACTCCCTTATGACAATCTTCTTTGGGTCTTTTGTATCCAGCCGTGCCCTGACCAGAACCTTTCCCGTTCCATCCGCATATTCGCTTACATCGGCAAAGCCTCCGGTGGGAAAATCCGGAAACAGAAGCTCCTGCTCGCCCTGAAGATTTGCTATCATTGCCTGAAGCACTTCATTGAAATTATGCGGCAGAATACGTGTGCTCATACCTACGGCTATACCCTCGGCCCCCTGTATGAGTAAAACCGGAATCTTGGCCGGAAACACCACCGGTTCCTTGTTACGTCCGTCGTATGAAGGTTCATATTCGGTCAACTCGGGATTGTAAAGAACCTCTTTGGCAAGCGGCTTGAGCCGACATTCGATATACCTTGCCGCCGAAGCTTGATCACCGGTAAACAGATTACCGAAATTCCCCTGTTTGTCGATGAAAAGTTCCTTGTTGGCCAGCACCACCAGAGCCGAATAAATGGAAGCATCCCCGTGAGGATGATATTTCATCGTATGGCCGATCACATTTGCCACTTTATGAAATTTACCGTCATCCATCTCAAACAGAGAGTGCAAAATCCGACGCTGCACCGGCTTGAATCCGTCGGTAATATGCGGAATAGCCCGATCTTTGATCACATATGATGCATATTCCAGAAAATTCGTATCGAAAAGCTTGTTGATGTACGCCATTAAACCAGATTCTCCATTATAAATTCCCGGCGTTCGGGAGTGTTCTTTCCCATGTAAAATTCAAGTGTATTGGGGATCGATTTTATCGATCGGACGTTTACTTCCAGCAAACGGATGTTTTCTCCGATAAACTGTCCAAACTCACTCGGTGATATTTCCCCCAGGCCCTTAAACCTGGTTACCTCGTAGTTGCTTACCTGTTTCATCGCCTCATCCCGCTCTTTGGCCGAGTAACAGTAGCGGGTTTCCTTTTTGTTTCTAACACGAAACAGCGGTGTCTCCAGAATGTAAAGGCGATTGGCAACCACCAGCTCTTCAAAGTAATTAAGAAAGAAGGTCAAAAGAAGATTCCGAATATGAAACCCGTCATGGTCCGCGTCTGTCGCGATAACGATCTTTCCGTAGCGAAGGTTTTCTACATCGTCTTCGATCCCCAAAGCCATCATCATATTATACAGCTCTTCATTTTTGTAGATTGCCGCCTTGTTTTTACCAAACACATTCTGCGGTTTTCCGCGAAGAGAAAATATCGCCTGGGTGTACACATCCCGCGAAGTTACCATCGAGCCGGACGCCGATTGTCCCTCGGTCAGAAAAATCATCGAATTCTCCCCCCTGGAGCCGTCCTGAAGATGATACTTACAGTCTTTGAGATTGGGAATCTTAAGAGCAATCTTTTTAGCGGCTTCCTTCGCCTCCTTTTTGACTGTATTAAGCTCTTTTCTAAGTTTCTCGTTGTTGACGATCTTACTTTCAAGCGTTTTTGCCGAGTCCTGATTCTTGTGCAAAAAATCAACAACCTTCGACTTGACTTCGGAAACTATCCACCCGCGCACCTCGGTATTACCCAGCTTGTTTTTGGTCTGGCTTTCAAATACAGGCGATTTGAGCTTCACGGCCACGGCTCCCGCTATGCCCTCGCGTACATCCACACCGGAATAATTCTTCTTGAAGTACTCGTTTACTCCCTTGAGGATTCCTTCCCTGAACGCGCTCTGATGCGTACCGCCGTCACTGGTAAACTGACCGTTTACAAAAGAAAAGTAGGTCTCGCCGTAGTTGTTGGTGTGAGTTAAGGCAAACTCAAGATGAGGTCCCTTATAGTGACCCACCTCATACAAGCAGCTGTCGCCTACCTCCGAATCAAGAAGATCGTACAATCCTCGTTTCGATTCGAATTTCTGTTTGTTGAAAACCAGACGAAGCCCGCTGTTAAGATAGGCGTAATTCCACATCCTCTGTTCTATATACTCAAAATTGTAGGTATACTCCCCGAATATCTCCGGATCGGGCCTGAATTCCACATAAGTCCCGTTAGGCTGTGAGCTTTTCCCCTTCTTTTGCCTCTGAAGTTTTCCACGGGAAAAAACCGCTTCGCTGTATTTTCCATCCCTGTATGCCACAACCTTAAAATGAGTAGACAAAGCATTAACCGCCTTGGTTCCTACACCGTTAAGCCCTACGCTGAACTGAAATACATCATCGTTATATTTGGCGCCGGTATTGATCACCGACACACACTCAACCACTTTTCCCAATGGAATACCGCGCCCGTAATCGCGCACCGACACAAGACTTTCCTCTACGCTGACATCAATTTTCTTCCCGTGCCCCATGATGTATTCATCCACCGCATTGTCGACAACCTCCTTTAACAACACGTATATACCGTCATCCATACTGCTGCCGTCGCCAAGACGACCGATATACATACCGGTACGCAAACGAATGTGTTCCAGGGAGCTGAGTGTCTTTATCTTGCTCTCATCATAGGAATGTGTATTTTTGGTCATAGATCAACCTTTATGGTAAAAAACACCGGGTTTTGAGCTGAAGTTTCTTTGACGCAATCGCATGTAATACTTGAATATAGTATCATTACCCTCTATTTTACAAAGATTTATGAGACATGCAATTTCGGCCCTAACTCCGTATCTACCTGCATTTACCGCTTACGGTAAAAGAGTGCCGCGGTCGTAATCAATGAAAAATCATGGTGTATGCGAATCGTTACCTCCTGCGCCCGATCCTATATTTTACGATGGCTGGAAAGGAATATTTGTGTGGGAAAACAGGCAAAAAAATCACCGTACTCTACCGCATGATCTAATTTGCAACTTTTTTTAATCGTGCATGTAAATCTTTTCTGGCTTATTAATGTGAAAAGTATATATTACATGGAATCAAAGCTTTTGGATCGGTGAACAGCGAACGTCTTTTTCAGGGAAGAGGTGTAAGTTATGGAAATGAGTAAGGTGATAATCGGCGCCATGCGTTTTAAAGATCGTCAAAACGCGGTTGAAACGGTGCGTGCAGCTATAGCCGCCGGATTTAACTATATCGACGCGTCTCCCTGTTACTGCTATCAAAATGAGCAGGAGAATTCGGAGAGATGGATCGGAGAGGCTGTTAATTACAAGGATTATCGCAGACGGGTCATGATATCGGCCAAGTGTAGTCCGGGAAACGGCGGCTGGAAACTGGGTGAGTTTGATAAGGCCAAGGGCTTTGGAGTACTCAAAAGCAGTCAACTGGATGAGGTTTTTGAGCAATCAAAGCAAAGAATGGGCGTAGATTATTTCGATTATTATCATATGTGGACGACACACACCTCACAACAGCTTAAGGAAGCGCTTAAGCCGGGCGGATGGTATGACGGTGTGACGGCGCGAGGAGACCAGTGGCATAAATTGGGGATCACCACTCATGCCGACAGCGCCACTATCATAAGATTTCTTGAGACGGGCAAGTTTTCTGTTGTTACCTTGCCTCTTAACGTTATAAATACCACCAGACTCGATGTGGTCGACTACTGCCGCAGGCACGACATTACCGTTATAGCGATGAATCCGCTGGCGGGAGGATTTCTGGCGCAAGACGAGAAACTCAAGGAATATGCTCTGCGGTATCTGCTTTCCCTTTCGGGTGTGCATGCGTTGATTGGTTTCAGCAGCCCCGAAGAGGTGGCTTATGCCAAATGGATAAGTGATACGAATCAGTCCTATGGACTCACGGCAGAGGAGATAAAAAAGCAAGTATCCAAGATGCTTGATTCCCAGGAGCCTCGATGCACCGCATGCGGATACTGCCAGCCGTGTCCCGAGGGAATAAACGTGGGGGCGAGCTTATCCTATTTTAATGTATATAAGTATATGAACATGCCGCAGGCAAAAGAAGCTTTTATCGAAAAGCAATGGGAGGACGGGTTACGGCTGGATAGATGCATATCGTGCGGAGTGTGCGAAACTCGCTGCCCCAACAGGCTGAATGTGACCGCAATTATCGATGAAGCTAAAGAGCTTCTTTACGGACCGGAATAGTTTAGACGGATCATACCTTTGCTCCCAACAACCACCCGGAGGGAGGATACTGGCCGGGAGGATTCCCGGTGCCAGGCTGTGTGTGGCCAAAGGTGGAGAGCATGCGGCAATCTTTACCCATCGGGAACAGGTGCGCGAAGCGGTGAGGGAATTTCTTTAAGCCCCGGGCTTAAAACCAGGTGACCGGGGTGAAAACCTCATCCGACAAATCCCGGACAGGTACATTGTTTGCTTTTTGCATACGTTTACCGGTCCGGTCCGACAGAGGCTCGTCCTGATCGAATCATCCGGTCTGTTTGTTTTTTCTATTTGCTTGCTCTTTGATCCTTGATTCTCCGGCCTTGCCGGCTGGTCTTTGGTTTTGACTTTTCTCATCAACCCCCAATATCATACGCATCTTTCAAAGGAGATGATATGAAAACAAACCAGGATCTGATAGAGGGAGTTTTGCAGGAAGCCCGAGAAATCCCGATGCACCAGATCACACAACCACACATGCCGGTAAACGTCTACATCACGGAATTCAAACTCAATCTTATGGCGATGGATGAAGACGAGAACAGATGGCTCGACGCCGGTTTTGACTGGCTGTTGCGGTGCTATTTTCAGGCCCTTATAGATGAATTGAATAGGACTCAATCCATGGTTGTTCTCAGTAGAATGCGAGCATCAGCGGCGCGAAAGCAATGGCTCAGGACGCGCTCCTCTATCATAACCGAATGGAAACGGCTGATCAAGGCATGTAAAATCGTATGTGCAGATGATGCCCAGAAAATGAAAATCCTCGCAAATATTGCCGATCCCACCGAAAAAATGGATCGTCTGGCCGATTTGCAGGCAATGACCAGGCTGGGGTTTGAGAATCTGGACCGGATGAGCAAATTGAGAATCGGAGGGAAAAGAATCGACGAGCGATATTTGCTTAACATTCAAAATTGGGCGATGAGATTGGGTAATATCCTAAACGATGCGGAGGTTGCCAGGCAGAATCGTCTGATGGAAATTCCTCACCGTAATCGACTGGTCATGCTTTGCAGAAGAGCCGAGAGTGAGATCGACACGTGGCTCGATACAGTATACCTAAACAACTCCGAAAAGAAGGCCGCTTATACCTGTGATTACTTTCGTGTACTTCTTGACGATTCTCTTGTTTCTTCGGAAGATGAAGTCACCAGGGATATCGACCCGGACGATCGGTTGGGCGAGTGCCTCATTTCTTAGGCAGCACTAAGGGAGGAGCGTGTCGCCGAGGCATCGCCCCGGCATGACACTTCGGTGCGCCCGAAGAGAGGCTTCGCAGAAGACGAGAGGTCGCTCGTAGCCGAGACATCGCCCCGGCATGAGGCTTCGGTGCGTCCGAAGAGAGGCTTCGCGGGAGACGAGAGGTCGCTCGATAGCCGAGACATCGCCCAGGCATGACACTTCGGTGCGTCCGAAGAGAGGCTTCGCGGGAGACGAGAGGTCGCTCGTAGCCGAGGCATCGCCCCGGCATGACACTTCGGTGCGCCCGAAGAGAGGCTTCGCGGGAGACGA
>CAZPHU010000157.1:0-1400 GCA_964586285.1 uncultured Fibrobacterota bacterium
GGCCGCACGCTTTGCGCACACACGCTCTCGACAGCCTCAACCACCGAGGAAGAACGATTGAAGGTGGGAATAACTACCGAGATGTCGGAACCGGCTACTGATGCCATTGCGCTGCAGATACCTTGGATGTCACTGGGTAAGGGAAAAAAATACTCGGCCCTCTAAAATAACTTGTGGGACAGGGGCAATAGGAACGTAGCCCTTCCAAACCGAACTCTAACACACCCCTTCCAACCTTCCCCTTGGTAAGGGGAAGGCTTAACTAGAAATGCAACCCTTCCGGCCTCTTTCGTGTCCGCGTTGTTCCTCCCCTTCTACGAGAAAAGTTAGGAATGCGTAGGTTCAGAAATGGCCAAAAGCGCCTTTTCCGTGTTTGGCAGGGCTACTACCTTCGACCCTTTTATTAAAATGAAGAATATCATATTCCCTTTCGGGAGGCCACCATTTAGTTTACACCTATGACAATGATCAGTATTATAATTCCGCTTTACAATAAGGAACGCTTTGTTGGGCGCGCTCTGGACTCGGTATTTGCTCAAACCATAAGTGATTATGAGCTTATTGTCGTTGACGACGGCTCTACGGATGATGGACTTCGGATCGTTCGAAGCTATAACGATGCACGAATTCGACTCATAAAGCAGCCAAACGCCGGACCGGGGGCGGCTCGCAACCGAGGCATGGAGGAGGCAAAAGGAGAGTATATTGCCTTTCTGGACGCCGATGACCGGTGGATGCCCGAGTACCTGGAAACCTGCCTGCATATCCTCGAGCATCATCCGCAATGCGACATCTGTACCTCGGCATGGTATCAGGAGTGTGAATGCGGCAGAGAGCTGCCTGATCAAACAAGCATCATCGACTTGTACTCAAAGAACGGGCTGGTGATAACCGACGGCCCGCTTAGTACCGACACCGTACCACAGCAAACGAATTTGCTCGATCTCTGGTGGACCTCAACCGTCTTTGTACGAAAAAGTATCATCCGACATAACGATTACCGCTTTTTCCCCCGGAAACATTACGGCGAGGATTTTTACCTGTGGCTGCAACTTGCATTCAACCATACGTTTTACCGCAACACCACTCCCCTGGCCTGGTATCACAACAGTGCCACCGAATTCGCAAAGGGACTGTATACGCGAAATCCCCTGGAGGCGTTTCTGCTCTGGCCCGAGGAGATCGTGCGGAAATCAGCGCCAGGGCGGGCTAAAAAACTGAGGCGGTGGCTTGTGGCATACGCACTTAATGCCGCACACTCCCGGCTGGGTTTCAGGCAGGTTGAGAATGCACGATGTTTAGTGAAAAAATACCCGGATATGATGTGGGTTTCGCCGATTTCGTTTTTGCGGCTGCTGGGGAAATTGGGAGTGTATCGGGTGCTGGGGCAGCGCGGGAAG
>CAZPHU010000157.1:1500-3522 GCA_964586285.1 uncultured Fibrobacterota bacterium
CGCGGGAAGGCCAAACGCAACCCCTCCCCTGCCCCTCCCCAAGGAGGGATTTGAGCGGGGCGGGTTCGCGGGGGGCTTGCATGATACGAGTGAGCAGGTGAGCCGTCGCTGCAATCAATACCGCAACACATAAGCACCGGTAGCAGGGCCGTTCCGACTTTGTGTTTCCCTCCCATTTGGCTGGGAGGGGGTGCGTCCCTTTTACTAAGGGGAAGGCCGGGAGGGTGGGACGGTTGCTCCTGATTCACTCGGTCTTTATTATCAGTACTCCCGCAGGTAATGACAGTCCTGATTGTGCCACGTTTTTGACCTGTTTTGGGGAAAGTGTCAGGAGCTTTTCTCCTCGTGGCGTGTATATGTGAAGGTATTTGTTTGCATGTACTTCCGATGATATACGCGACAGGACTCTACCACGGCCCAGCTCCGTGAGGATTTTTCCCCCTTTGAAAACGGAACCGGTTCGCAGGTGTGCCGGTCTACGGTTTTGTTTGATATTTGCATCGCTGAAACGATAGGCAGACCACATCTTTTCTACAAACGTATCCCACGCCTGCCCCTGTCGCGCATAATTCGCGGAGTAATCCCATCCCTTCGCATCCTTTATTACCGCGACATGCGCCGAATCATCCTCGGTCATCCACCGGTCACAATAGTCGAAAAAGGCCGGATGGCTCCAGTTGTCCACCGCGCCAAAAAGACGAGCGGCCAGAGCCTGTCCGATCCAGGAAATGCTGGTGCAGCAGCGGCGGTATGATTCCCCGGTGTTGTTGGGCCACTCGGAAGGGTGAAGATGCTCATAGGGGCCCCATCCCTCCTTATCACTGACAACCTCTCCCTTATAAACGCCCATATGGCCGGCATACACCACGGACGCTCCCGTCCAGGCGGTGTCATACATGGTCTGCATGTCCTCACCAAATTTTAAGTCAGGATATGATTTTGTCGGTGATGCCATCTCGTTATCGCCTAAAAGCATGCCCGAAATAACCAGAGGCAGTTTCCGTCCGTTGCCATGTCCTCCATGAGCGGGCCATCCATCATAGCCATTTCGCACCAGCCCCCACAGATCGACAGCATATTGCACAAATCCAATAAGGAGCGCCTCCTTTTCCGCCCATGAATAATCCAACGCAAGAAGCAGAGCCGCCATTCCCGTTGCTCTGCCCAGTTCACGGCCATATGCGGGCTGGTATTCTACCGCGGCGTCAAACGAATAAAAGCAGACATCCATCCAGGGGCGCCGGAAATATTCACTGAATTCGGTGATCTCAGGCTCACTGCCCACTCGTTGCAGGCGGGGCAGCAGGTTACGGTTTATGTCATTTGCATAGAATAGTTTTTGTTCCCGGTCACCATAGGAAGGACGAAAAGCATCGTCGGAAACAGGCCTTTGGAGGCTGGTTAAAACAGATACACTCTTTACCGGGCTCGGCGGCACATCCGAGCTTCTCAACACGCAGCGCACACTCCCTATTGAATCGATACTAATCGAAGATATCAACGCATCTCCGGGTGAAAGCTTAATCGGGGGATACACCCGCAGCTCCTCCCGAAAACGATTGCTGTTTACCCGATCATCAAATCCGCTCACCGCGGCATCGAGGGGAATATTGAGCACGGAGCCGTTTCTCCCCTCATCCGGCAGAGGATCAATATCAACTACCGTTGCCGTGCCGACAACATAATAATCACCGTTGATAAACCGCCCCACTCTCACCTCTTTATCGAATTCCCATGTGATACCGTCACGGGTTATACTTTTCACCAGTGGGAGTTCAGCCGTATCCGGTATCGCCCCGTGTATGTGACAAGACAATACCATTCCTATAAACAGACATAATTTCGTTGATTTCATGTATTCTCCGTCCACTTATGGTGTAAAAGTTACCCTATTTGCGTTCTGTTAACTTGTGATATACTACAGCGCGAAACCACCTGTCTCAGGCTTAAACACTTTGGAGCTTGTAAAATGATTCGGCAGATCCATCCGTCCAAATAGAATGTTAAAAATGCGTCAAATAG
>CAZPHU010000157.1:3622-6773 GCA_964586285.1 uncultured Fibrobacterota bacterium
ACTCCAACGCTGAGCCGAAACGACGTCGTTCATTTTTTCTCGTGGACACGCATGCAAGAGGATGCTCTCAATAAAGGAGTTTACAGTTCGGTTACTATCGGTGAGAAAACAGAGACAAACGACTATACAACCATCAACGGCCGTGTAAATATCGATAGACTCGCTTCATGGCTTATCGATCCCCGTATCCGAATCGTCATCAACAACCGCAAACCCGATAATATAGCGAATTACTCACGGGAATTTGAATCATGCGAATGGCTCGATTCGATTATTTTGGAAACGAACACGGAAACACGGAAAGTTTATTTTCCTTTTCCTCAGCTTACCCCTTCGGCCCATTACTCAAAATACAGCAAATTCGTCGTCTCCTTTGCCGACAGCATGGAAGCACATTTTTTTGCCATAAAAGACAGCCTTTTCAGCTGCACCTTTAAAAACAAAAACGATGAAAACCAAAACGTATGGGCCGCTCCCTCCGCCTTGCATGTATTAACGACCGCCGCTCACACACTCCGAATACACAGCATCGAGTGTAACGGCATGTACCGAAAGACTATCGCGGATTACCTGGGTACCGATTTAGCCGAAATCAGCAGCGATGCCGACTACTACGGTATCGACATCATCGACTCGACGGATATGGCACCGCCAATCGAAATTCTGTCGTTGACGGTAAATACCGATTCAACTCTTTTTACCAATTCAACGTATACGGTCAGCTGGGAGCTGGGCGTTAATGCGGAGCAGGTTGCCGCATGTTCGCTGTCCGTCAGCGTGGATGGCGGTACATCCTGGTACGCAATTGACGGCACCGCTTCCGATACGTTTTCTCTTCCCGTTCCCATACCCAGCAGTTTTGAGAAAAAGACTGCCAGGTTCAAAGTAAGAGCTTTTGGGAAGCAAAATCAAACGGAAGAAGCTTTTTCCAAAGAGTACCGGGTAGTAGCCCAACCGACATTTTCCTTTGATGCCGCGGCTGTAAATGACAGCTCGGTTGCGCTTAGCTGGAATCCATCCGCTTTGCCGGCTGGAAAATACTCCCGCATGCGGCTGGTGTACTCCACCACAAAAACTGCAACTGAGTTCCCGGAGCAGTCAGCTGATACCATCGGATACTCTCCTGAAGACATTGGGGACACTCTCACAGGTCTCACTCCCGGTACCACCTATTACTTCTCGCTGTTCGGGCTGACCGATGACGGCCGTTTTGAACTGGTTGAGCCTCATGCCGTTGATTCAGTTACCTCTGCAGACCAAAATCCCCCTCTCAACGATTATGTCCTTTCCGCTACAGCAAATTCTCAGTCGATTCGTCTCACCTGGACACGTACATCGGAAAACGAATCCGATGCGGCCCGGATACGCATTCTCATAAACGATTACCGCTTCCCCCGTGGAGTTGACGATCAGGAATCGCCCAGCCTCGGGACATTCGGTCTGTCCGATACATCATTTGTCGTCAATGATCTCGAGTCGTCGACGACATACTACTTTGCATTGATCCCCGGGGACGAAGCCGGCAATTGGGCTGAGCCCACAATGCAATCCCGTGTGCCGGCCAGATTAAAAAGCGATGTTATTGATACGACCTACTCGGCAGTCATCGATATTGGACCTGCCGATACGCAAAAGCTTTTCGAAAATTCCCTGTCACTTAGTACAACCACCGATTCGCGTTTTCATGATACCCTCGACAGCTGGATCGGGCCTCATGAGGGTTTCGTTTCGGCAAGCCCCGCCTACGTGTTCAGAAACGGGAGCAATATTATCAATCCGCTCAACGCGAAATCCGTGTACGACGCAAATATCTCAGGCACACAAGCAGCTCTGCTTCGTCTCTATCAATTTGACAGAATTACCGGCAGATGGTATCTCCAGGGCCCTCCGCTTATACTTGATACCGTCTCCAATACCGCCACCTTTGAGGTTGGCAGAATCGACCGGCCGTTCACCTTGATGATAGACACAACCGCCCCGGCACTTTCTCTCCATTCCTCACCATCGGCCATATCGACTGCCGATCAATGGGTAATCGATACCTTTAGCGTGAAGGAGAATATCGCAAATTTTACTGTTAAACTTTTGGCAGGTGCGGGAGACATCAAACCGCTGGATATCTCGCTGTACGCGGATACGGCGGGAGACTATGACGGGCAGCCGAGAATAATAACCAGAATCCCGCCCGGCATTGCAAGTCAATGTACCGGGCTGCGTGCATATATTATCATCGGTGACGGTATTGCGGCGGATACAATACGATTGAATAAGCCAATTAAGCGTTTAGAGTCGGGCTGCAACAGTGTTAATACCATTCCGATGAAGTGGACTCCCGTAATGGTAACCGCGATGCCGGATGAGCCTTCGTTGAAATCCGTCATGACCAGTGCACTGGGCTCGGTATGGCATTATGACACGGAAGAGGCCCGTATCATCAGATGGCTGCCGGAAAGTAAGAATACCTTTGGTGGAGGATGGGTCGAATACGGAAAGACCGAGGATTCACTGTTTGAATGCCGGCCCGGCGGACTGTTGTGGATAAAAACACACGATGCCATCGGTTTGCATCATTCTTCGGGGGTAGTACCCGGACTCATCGATACATTTGACATTAATCTGCGCGCGGAAAACTGGACAGATTTCTCCATTCCGTATGACTTCGATATATATGTCGGAGATGTTCTTGACGCAACCATTGCCGGAGATAAAAACGCTCCGATCGATCTACTCGAGATCTATTCCTGGATCAAATCTCAAGGAAACTACAGCACGCGGCCCGAATACCTTGCCGAGATGCCGGACCTTAACAACAAACTCGATACCCTTCGTGGTGCACAACCGTATACGATTTATAATCCGGCCCCGCACCCCGTAACCCTTCGAATTCCTCCGATAAGTACAACCGTATCGCAACAACAGGTACAAAGCGGTCCGGCCAAAAAAACATCATCTTCACAAGCATGGAGCATACGAGTAAATGCCGTGACCGATGAAAAAGTCAGCTTATCACCCGTATATTGTGGGTTTGCACAAGGCAAAGACGTTAGTATGGGCTATCTTCGCTCGCCGTCTTTTGCCAACGTTGCAATTGCCGTCCGAGATAATGAAACGAAGCAGGTGATTGAGCATAACATTTACAAACAAATCCAAC
>CAZPHU010000158.1:0-6664 GCA_964586285.1 uncultured Fibrobacterota bacterium
GATCAGTACAAGAAAAGGCGCGGAATAGATTTTCCCGCGCCTTTACAACCATACAATTATGCTTTTTTTATTTCATATGGGTAATTATCATTTTTTCCCCAAACATTTTGCCGTCGATCGAATGTGCAACGGTATAAACACCCTGAGGAAGTTTCGATAGGGATACGGCCTGAAGATGGTTGGATGTCGCATTGAGGTTTTTCCTCATGACAATCTGACCGGCGACATTGTAAACCGCAAGGTTTAATTGGCCCGAGAGGTTCTGAGGAACCGAATATAAAAGCATCCCATTGGATAATACGGGTTTGAAAGTCGCCCGATTTTGAAAAGTTACCGGCGCCGTGCCCGAAGACATACCATCGGCCTCGATATGTATGTTGTCTAAATACATATATACCATACCTGATTCGTCATATACCATGAATCTTAAAGCAGTAATATTGTTGAGATCAAGAGCCGTTTCGGTTGTTTTCCAATCCGGTTGCTTGAAATCACTGATGCTGAGACGATAGGTGTTCTTCGCCTCCCTTACAGGTATTTCAATACCGTAGTAAGCGCCGTCAGAAATATTTGCCTGTTCCAGTTCAACACGGACTCGGGTCGATACGTTTGCCTCCAAATCAAAAATTACCGAATTAGCGGAGCCAAGAGAATAGGGAGTACCTTCACTGTTGAAAGTAACTTTTGTTCCTGCATATTCCTGCGGACCGTCGGATGTCACGGTACCCATTACCCAAAGAATTTTTTCACCATTCCTTGTATACGGAAATATGTCGGGAGCGCTCATGCCGGTTCCGGTTCCTATAGCAGTCCATTCGCCTCCGGTCTCGGATGATTTATCCCCATCATCAAAGTTATCTATAAGCTTATCATTGGGTTTTGGCTCAGGTTTCTTTGCGCCGGCGATTTTGATTGAAACCGGCTTCATTTTAAGAATATCGTATGCTGCAACATAACCTTCTTTAATGTTAAGAGTAGCGTTAGCTTTTTCTCCGCTAAGGAAGAATCCTTTTTTTGCATCTCCACTCCAGCTTTCACTTATTGAAGTTCCTTCTCCAGATAAGGTGTCGGTGCCGAATTCACCTTTTATGATGATCTCCCAGGGAACCGATTTGTTGAAGGAGGCCGAGAAAGTAACCTGATCGCTGTTCAAATCAACATCGGCGTTGGGTGATGCCGAAAATGATTGCTGTATCTGAATTGCATCGCCTGGGTTATTGATCGCTCTCAGAAATGCAACGGCGCCAACTGCACCGGCATTGTAATCCAATGCGACTTCAACATATCTGTACTGTCCGTGGTCATCTATCCAAGTGCCAAGATCATCCGGACCGCTGACGACTCCGCCTACCGGTCTTCCGCCTGGGTAGTTGACGCGATAATGGATATTACGGGGACCACCATTGTGCCCAATAACATATGACTGCTGTTTATTGTTTTCCCCAACAAGCCATGCAATATGCTTTTCTGCTTTTTGCATGTATTCCTCACGTGCTTCGTCACTTGATAATGTTATATATAAAAGCGCAAATTCAAAAGCCGCAGTACCCGCGTCGCGGGCCGTTCCCCAGTTTGTATTGCGATATATATCTTTAAAGTGACCACTGGTATTGATTTTGGTGTCTATGAAATTTCTTACATTGTTTAATAAACCTGAGGAACTTCCGAGTTCTTGGCGCCAAGCCTCGAAAGATGCAAGGGGACCGATAAAGCTGTATCCCATACAGTTATTTGCCCCGGTTATAGCCCTTTTTGCCCACTCTCTGTAGATTGGTTCCGCATCGCCGGTGGCTCTGTATAGTTCAACTCCCGCCGCGACAAGCCGGTCATTGATCTGCCTGTCATAGCCGCCGCCATCTAGAGATGAATAGTAATAGAAGGGTTGATTGTCAGTATCGCGTATCTGATAGGAGCAAAAAAGTTTGCCCTCGTCAAGAAAATTTTTAGCACAGGCAAACGCGGTTTTTGCTTTGGCAAGGCACGAATCAGCATATTCCGGATTGAAATCGCGGTAAAGAGTAGACATGAGAGCCAAGCAGGCCGCATAAGTGGCGGGTATATCGGCACCTTCACTCCTAAACACTTGGTCATTGCCTCTTCCATCGCTGAAGAGAATTTGATCCATTGCACCATGATCCCAGTTACCATTTCCCACATCACGAATAACGGTGTTCTCATCGATTACTGCTTTCATAAGGTAATCGGTCGCATATTTTACCTGATTAAGAATATCCGGAATACCGTCTGGTACATCGTTGTGCTCAAAATCATAATTGTCGTCGTATGCACTGGGAAAGACATCGTATCCTTTCAGCAGACAGTATACAGAATAACCTAAATTCATTCCGAATTTAACGAAATCTCCCGCATCGTACCATCCACCGTCCAGTGGCGTGTTGTTATAATTGTCATTTTTGTGTGCTGCTTCGGTAAAACCGTCGTTAAGATTGTGTGCGGTTCCGTTTTTCAACCCCGCACGCTGATAACCGTAAAAAGTTATCAATTTGTTATGTAATTCAACCAGCTCGTTATTGTCCAGAGCAAAGACTTGCCAGGCCAATATAAATGTTAATAACAGTGACACTTTTTTCATGAATGTTGTACTCCTTAAATATCAAGGTCTATATATTAATGTGTATTTTCAACAAGCCGGGCTCTTTTCATTGTCCATTTACGAACGTTTTAAAAAGACGTGAGTTATTATTTCTCTCCAGTTTTAAGAACCAGACACCATTCGCCAAGTCATCGAAATGAATTCTGTGGTGATTCTTAGAAAGAGATCCTCTTCTGATGATTTGTCCGTTTGCCTTTATCAGAGAAAACGAAGTGTAACCGTGCGATACTGGAAGCAAGGCTGAAATGCCATTTTTTGCGGGTAGAATTTTCGTTTGGTTAAGTTCGGGATTCCTGATCTTCCCGGCTGTATTTACATCGTTTGCGAATTCTAGCCAGGAGATGTTGTAAGAGCCATTCGTTTCAACAAAACGAAGTTTTACAGTATGAGTACCTGCGGGTAAATCCAAGGAGATTATGTCGGTAACCCATGCTGAGCCCTGCTGGATCGAAAATTCACCCTTTTTCGTATTGTCAATATAAACTTCTACTTTCCCTGAACCCTGCTCTGCAAGATAACGATAGGAAAGATATCCCGTAGCAGCTGAAGAATTGACCTCATAGGTTACCCAGTTCTCAGATTCACTTGCGCTTACCTGCAGGGCTACATTGCCGACCAAATCTTCTCTTCCGTCCTCCGTGTCCCATTTGAAAAAATCGATGCTGTTATCATCAACATTGGTTCCCCAGTACCCGTTGTAACTTTTCGCGCGATAGTTCCGGGAGAGGTATGCGAGGAATCCCTGGCAGGCCCCTCTTTACCTTCTATCCAAGGCGGGTCAAAGGAGTCCTCGCCGCCAAGATATTTGAGGACTTCACTTCCCGATGCGCTCGGCTGAGTGAGACTGCCGCCTGCAAATGCACTGGAACCCTGCCAATTTGACACGGACCAGTTACACCAGCCAAGGTGATATTTGTCAATGAAGTTTTGAAACCACCAATTTGTATTGTCGCCGTCCACATGGCCGTCGCTTTGACCGCCGTCGGCATGTGTCGTGCCCCACTCACTTACAAAGACCGGAACTCTTTCGACGGCCGCTTTAAGATATGTGTGCTCTTCACCACCACCAAAGTGTGCTTCTGGACCATGACTGGCGGCATAAAAGTGAAAGGAATAGGCGATATTTTCATAATCGTCACCATCCGATTTTTTTAAAGGATCTTCCGCTGCTACATCTATGCGCTGACAATAAAAGGGAGTACCCAAGATTATAAGGTTTTTAGCGCCGGTTCCGCGAATCGCCTCGGTCACCTCTTTTAAATAGGGTTTTATTGCATCCCAGGTATCTTTCGCTTTGGTTTTTTCGGCCGTTTCAGTTTCGTGTTCCGTAGCCATTTTTGGTTCATTGTATATCTCGAATATCACATTGGGTTTGTCTTTGTACTGCTCAGCCTTCTCCTTGAAGAAGGTAATGGCATGGTTTTTATATGCGTCCAAATGAGCCCAATGTGAATGCCAGTCAATAATGACATAAATGCCTTGTTTGATCGCCTCGTCAACGACTCTGTCGGCATGATCCCAGCCGGCTCTATTGTCTTTATCGGCCGCATATGCTGCTCTTACAACAGTACAATTCCAGTCTCTGACAAGAAACTGGACCATTTGGCGGCTATAGAAATCGCTCACCGAACCGCTATACCAGTTGTCAGGCCCACTCCAGAAAAAACTCATTCCTTTTAACTGAACGATTTTGTCGCCTTGCTCGTTGAGTATAAACTGATCCTTTGTCTGTAACCATCCGTGCTTGTCTACCGGTGTGTTTTGAGCGAAAACGGAAAGAAAAGTTCCGAGGCAAATTATCCCGAATACAATTTTTGCAAAACCGGTTCTTGTCATATCTTCTCCCATTTAGCGGTTAAATAAAGGCATTTTTATATTCATTTAAGTATAATCAGGCCACGGAGGGGTAAAAGCCACGTATGAGACTCTGTTATCGGTAATCGTGATTGTACACTAATATAGTTACTTTATTCCCTCCCTACGTTCATAAAATATTATAAAACTGTTGAACGGAGGCAGTAGGATTTTCCACAATAGATGAATAGATGTAATAAGAGTCTTATTTGTTATGCGCAAAACGCATGTGTACGAGTGTTTGATAGGAAAGTTGCTTTTCTGCCACAAAAAGTATGTTGACTGTAAGTGCCTAAGCTACTATATTTCTACAAATTAAAAATGGGTTTCATAATTTATGCGGTTTAGCTTCAGTTTTGATCATCCGCACTTCGTTTCCGCATACTTTCATTCGAGAGAAGGGAGGGGCTGCAGAAAAATCGATACTCATTGAAAGACGGATAGAAATGTTTTGGTGAACCTTACCTAAACATGCGATCACTAATTATCAGACAAACAGCCATTTGTATCTTCTAGTACAATTTAACCTAAAAAAGGGGTCCATATGGGTCTTTTTAACAAGAAAACAGCTCTTATTGGGCTGACAGCGGTTTTTGTAGCCGGCTCTCTTATGGCCGATCAAGTCCTCGATGAAACTTTCGACGACAACGAACACGAGATGGAGCAGTACTGGTACTATTATGACGATAATGCGGGTGTAGGGGAAAATGATCGTCCTGAAATCGATCCTGACGGCCGGCCAACTGTTATAGACGTGCCTTTTACCGTAGGTCCCAGGGAGGCATTCGACAATCCTGACGATACTTGGGAGGTAAAGACTTATACCATTGTGACTGGTGATGATGGTGAAGAGCAGTTTATCACCATGCCTTACACTATGGGTGAGGAGTGGGAAGCAAGTTACTGCCAGGCTGGGCCGTGTGCGACACCGTTTTGCGGAACCGGCGCTATGCTTGCTCCCGAAGGCTCAAAAACGGATTTAACACCGGATGAAGGTGTTTCGCATCCTCAGGTCAGGTTTAAAATCAGATCACGTGTCGAAAGTAGGAGTATACGCTTCAAGGCGCAGACACTTGATATTGATGAATACTCAGACGTGCCTCAAGAAGACTTGACTGGTGATGAATTCGGCTACTATGGCCATGACATCACCACAACCGCAGGTGAATGGGAAGAGTTCATTATCGATCTGGACACCGTGAGTACTCTAGACCGTCCTTTGGCCTTGCCGGGTACATGGGCAGCAGAATTCGATTTCGATATCACCCAGGTTACAAAGTTCGCCTGGGAAGTAGCAGGGGCCGACGGTGATGTTGATACTATTGATATCGCTGATGTAGAAATCCTTGGCATTACTTGGGTTTCTCCTAGGATATATCCTCACGTAGAAGACGAATATCCAGCAGACCGTAGCTTGTATTCGGATTTCGAAACTTTGCCATATAACGAAACTCCTCTCAAATACTACTGGTACGCATACGATGACGGTGAAATCGAAGGTACTTCCATGGTTCTTCCGAGTTTTGCTACCAAAAATGATTCAACAGGTTTGCTGAATCTGGTACTTAGCGAAGGGAACGGTCATGACGGCGAAGGCAGAGCTGCCGCGCTTCAGTACGAACTTGGTATCGACACAATTCCACAAGGTGAAGTTAAAGTTCAGGGTTTCGTTGGAGTAGGTTGTAATCTTTATGACTCAGCAAAGGTTGAGTATTGGGATGCAACAGCCGCCGGAGCGGAAAGTATCTTCTTTGAATACTACACTGTCGGTAACGAAAAGCCGCTTGTCTTTGAGTTGAGCGATATGCATGATGTCGCGGATAGTGATGAGCCTACGAGAAGGGATTCTCGCGGTTCCGGTATAGTTTATTACAGGAATCTGCCTCCGACAAACGGAGAATGGAGAAAAGTTGAAATACCTTTCGATTCACTTATCGTAAATAGTTCTTGGGAAGGCTACAACGAGATTCCTCTTGATGTGACAAAACTGGCAAAAATCCAGTGGAAGGTCCAGGGAGCTGAAGGTCTTCAGGGAAGATTCGCAGTTGATAACATCGGTTTTCCGGGTGCGGATTTCGGGCCTGACGCTACCTTCCCAGGTGTATCCGTACTCATGAGCCGTGCCGGTGCAGTAAAAAGCACAATGAACGCTCTGTACAGCAACGGTAAAGTTCAGGTGAAGCTGAACAATGCAGC
>CAZPHU010000159.1:0-6566 GCA_964586285.1 uncultured Fibrobacterota bacterium
TTCGCCCAGCCATTTTACGATTTCCTCTTTTATCGCATATGAACGCCACTGAGCGTTACGGCAGTGAATGCGTACTATTTCATCAAGTCTTTTGTTACCGGAGTTCTTTTGCTTTAATTGACATCTCTTACCATCCATCTCCCCCTGTATTGTAAGATCGATGATAACATCGGCGATGATATCATCTGAGATGGCAGAGTAATTTGGTCTGGGATCCCAAAATGAACCGCCAAATCTTTTTCCTTGTAATAATGATTTAATCATCGGATGCTTCCAGAAATCTTTTTCATAATTCTTCATAATTTCTTTAATTGCTTTTTGAAAATTACGCCCTCTCCTATGGATATTGATCGCTTCATTGACTGCCGTAAGCAGAATGCTTAGAAATATATATAGTACGAAAAGCCCCAAAGCTACTTCAAGAATCTGAATCATGAGAGCCTCCTTCTTTTAGCTGCCGGCAAAGAATGAGTATCGGTGTGTTCTTTTGGCTTAGGAGACAAATGGTTTCTCTCTTTTACGTTCACGCTTAAAGTGATCCGACCGCTGGAGAAAGTCGTACAGGTCATTTAACAACAGGTCTGCCCTATCGGCTCCTTCAGGCCAGGGGAGTGTGAAACGGGCATCCATACTCGTACACCGGACCTCCTCAAGCCACTTTCCCACGCAATTTTCGGAATACCCGGCACTTAACGCTGCGTTGTAGAGAAGCGTGTATTCATGTATCAAATGGGTACAGAAAATAATCGGATCGTCTGAACCGATGGCGATGCGAATCGGTGGTGGAGACCCTTCCTGCGGCTCGGGTGGAAAGAGTCGAAGTGTGGGATGGTTGCGAAGATCCAGCATGTTGCCAATCAGTAAATTACTGGAAGGATTTACTTCGGCGACGATTCCGCGAATACTGACCAGCCTTCTGAGAGCATCCTGTACCGCTTCCAGTGCACCGATCTCAGATTCGTCGATAATCACGGTTTCAAGCTGCTGGCCACGACGAAAAACAATCTCACTCTTACGATAGCTCTCGATGATTTTTGCTACATTCACATTCGTGAAGTAGAACGCGGGATTTAGTTCTTTCAAGTCAAGACTGAAGGTATCCAATCCGACTTCGGTTTGCCGCTCGTTTACTTCAGGGCCACTCCAGAGTGTGTGAAGTGTATGGTGAACCAGCGCCATGTCCTTTGGCTCATATCCCCCGCCAAAAACGCGATTTGACAGGGCTCGGATTTGATTTTCCAGATACCCGACTCTTCCCTGCGGAACAGAAATGCGAAGCTCGTAAGGTGTCTGAAAACCAGTATACAAGCGCCATTCGAAGACAAGATCCCATAGCCGCTCCTCCACGGGCATCATGACCGAACCGGTATGCTCTGCCCACTGTCGCGGGGCATAGCCAAGAGCCGTTGCGTGCCCAAGACGGCCTCCCGATCGGCGAAGCAGATAGTGGACACACTCGAAGATTCGCCTCATCCCTTCCATGAGGTGTCGAAAGTCCTCACCAGCATGCGCCGTGATCCTCAATGGCGATGGTTTTACCACATCCTTAACAGCGGCAGCGGCAAAGGTTGATTCCCTTTCCAGAAAACGATAGAGAGGCACCAGTACCCACGTGGGTATACTCAATTCATCCGCGGCGACGTCCATACCTCTCAAGACCCATAGTATCGACGGTTTGGCATTGAATAAGTTCGCTGCCGCTTTGACCGTCGTTGCCTGTGTTTGAAAGTAGTTTGCGAATCTACCGCCGAGACGGATCGCCGCACTTCTTTGCGGTAACGGCTCACCATGGGTGTCGCTGCCGTACGCAGGAGGATTGCCGCATTCCCACCGATTATCAGGATCACGTGTCTTGACGAAAAGAAGAACCACGCCGAATTCGGGTATTTTTCCGTTTATTAGGGTGTATTTATAAAGAACATGCTTCCATGATTCTATTAATTCACACAAATTTTTCGCCAGCTCTACAGAAGTTTTTTTTGCAGTATTGCGGATTTCGAGAGACGCAATTGAATTGCCCGGCAAGCCTCCCGCCACTTCATAGGAGATCTCTGTTCGAATCGCATCAAGTGGCGTTCGAAGGGGCCACAATCTGTTGGAAAACCGAATAAACCATTGAAGTCCCGCTGTCATCGGACGTTGTACGACACTTCGGTATAATAGATTGCGCACCCGTATCACTTGCCAGAACAAGCTGTTAAACATCTTATCAGGTTGTTCGCTTGCGTCACGTCGTTTAATGAAACCCAGGCATTTCCGCACAAACCGTACTTCCCCCTCATTGGGGAATCGAAGCGACATACGAACCGCAATAGGATCACACAAACACCAGGCTTGGTCAATTGTCCGCGGGGGCTTATTCCATAGCGCATACCCGTGAGGATGTATTTCCTGATAGAGTGCAGCCAGTGAGTAAAAACCGGGCAGAATACACTCATTTGCATACGCCAGAGCCAGGAGAGCTTTTTCGAGTGTACGCCTTAGCTGCCCTCTAACGTTTTTCAATGTGAGAACAAATTCTGCAAATGGCTCATTATTAGTACCGCAAACCAGGTATTCCATCAGAACACTTCTGCTTATAACTGCAGCCAATAGCCACCTGAAAAACAGCTCACATTTTTTAAAAGGAACCTCCGGATCACTGATCGAATTGGGGTCAAGGTCGGGCCTGGCAAGTGCTGCCAACGTTGACATCCAAAAGGTTTTGAAATCCATCGCTGCACCAATATGCTGGTGAATTTCAGAAACGCCTCTGTCGAGCAGACATCTGGTGAACAGCGGTGGATCGATATCGATACATGTTGGAGGCGGACTCACCTTGGTTGCATTCAGCAACAGATCTTCAGGCAAGGCAAAAGTAAGCCATCGATACCGGGTCGCGGATTCAAAGAAGTTCTCACTGTTTACAATTTCCGAAATACCGGGTCGACTGTATACATGTCTGGATGCGAGTCTGCTCAGATACGCATGAAGAGGAGTGTTCGGCTGCATGCGGAGATGTGATTCCGCATTGTAGTCAAACCAGTAGTAATCCCGTATCGCAATCAGCCGGTCCAGAGATGCCCCGCTCGCATGTTCGGAGAGAAGCTCTTCGCATTTTCTCCAGAGAGTTCTGGTTTTTTCCCCTTCTTCACTTTCATCACTCAGTGATGGCTGCAGTTCGGTCAACGCGAGATGAAAGGCATCCTCGCTGGCAAGAGGCAAACTCGCCACCTCCGCACGGATGTAAGCTTCGGGGACCCGTTGAGGTGTCAATCCTCCAAATGTAGTGGTTTGATGGTGGAGCACGTATGTTCCTTTCCATAAGGGGATAATATGCTATATGTATACTATCGTTTCCTATGTATACATGTTCTATGAAAGATAACCTGCAATAGAAAACCAATCATTCATGATCTTGTCTTTATCAGCCGGGGCATACAAGGCTGATCCCTGTGAGAGACCGTTTTCTATTGATGAGCGGACTCTGTCTATAAGTAATAGATTTAATGTTTCGTAGTTGTTTCTCCAATCACCTTTACGATACTTGGGGATCCAAGATATATTCCAGTAATCATTTTCTTTTTCATTTGGTTTCCTGTATGGAAAATACTCCGGTAACAAAAGTAAAGGGAGTTCCGCTGAAAGCCACTTGTTAATAACACGCTTTCTGTATTCGGATTCATCCCATGTAACATCTGTTGAAAGCATACTGCCTATATGTTCGGCACACTGATCCAGTTGTTGCTTTTTACGTTTGGTATCTCCATCAGCGTTTGTTACAGATAAAATTTTAAGACGTTTTGAATTGTTGTCAATTTTGCCTGACACAGAAAGAACGTTTTCTATAAAGGCCAAACGGAGATATTTCAGCATATTCTCAGAAATGTCTCCCTTTTTTGGTTCGCCGGGAAAAGTGTCCTTAAGTTTCTTTAAAATTGCCGTCCATTGAGTCGCAAATAAAAAATGCTCCGTAAAAGTCGGCCATTCGGGAGTTTTCCACTCGAAGCTCATGTCAACACTCCCGCAGTTTTTATATATCAGTTTATGGCTGGCTACAATGACGCTGGAGAAAACATCGTTTGGCAGATATCGTTTGCTTAAGATCCGGTGGCCTACAGAAAGTACCAGAGTGTCGAAGAGAATCATGAACCATCCCGCGATTACTGGAGGCAAAGGGTAGTGCTTACTATCACGAGTATTATCAGGAGTCGTATCACGGATTTCCAGGACGAGGTCGGGGGATTCCTGATAGCGAAATTTCTGCTCACCGATGTGCACAGTACTATTATTTTTTTCTCCACGCAAGGCCGCCGAAGCAGGTATTTTATTGAAATGGGGCGGCTGCCTGAACGGTTTTACAGGATCGTCCGTCAGATCCAATACCCAATTACCTTCGGAGTTTTTTCGAATGATTCGATCCAGAAGCTGTTTGCTTGCCCAGAAGGGAAGGTCGCTTTCATCTATTGCATTGCGCAGCATCTTTACCGACACCTCGACTGCGGTTTCTATTGAGTAATCGTAGCGCTTCCCATAGCGCAATATTGCAGCCTTGAGATCAAGCAGCGTACGCATTGACAATTTCAATGCCATTTTACCTGACCCGGTAAAAACCAAAATGCCTTGCGTGTTCTTATCCTGTTGCTTTCCATTTTTTTTTGCCGCAATGTATTCATTTTTCGTTTTTTCGTCCAATTGATTTGTAATATTAAAGAGATCTTCAAAAGTGGAAATTCTGTTTGCCCCCAACTTTTCCTTTCCCAAAAGATTCTTCTCATTTTCTAATTTCACTGAACCGACTGTGGCGTTTTTTGATGTATCTGACATTTCACGCTGTTTACACGAATTCACCAGGTCGCAGAAATCCTCGACACTATCAAATTTTTCTGTAACACCGGATAAGGAGTGCTTCGCTTCATGCTGGGTAACGTTGTCCCATTCATGTGAGTTTAGATATTTCCATGCGATTTTCGCTTCGAGGGGAGCGATACGAATCTGGTAGTTTTCCGGAAGAGAACGTCGTAAGGATGTGGCGGCCTGTCTTCTTGCAATCGCCTGTGTCTGGTCCCAGTTCGACGAATTGATACCCATTCCCGACCGCAGTAGCTCATTTTGAAAGGAACGTTCTAGAAACAGTTGATAATCGGGACGAACAGCGGCAAGCAGAAACCAGAGCCGCCGACTTGTTGCCATACGAATGAGTTTGGAGATATTGGCTATGTGATCGATGCTTCTGTCGACATTGTCGATTGGAAGAACGAAAATCTCTGTTTGCGTTCCCCTTTTTTTGACAAGTTCGACCGCATTTTCCATAACCGCCCTGAAGTCTGTGTTAAACCGCGCGTAAATTTCAGCCGATTTTATCTGCTGTTCTGACTGCTCCGGACGAGGAACACCGCTATTTGGTTGGGACTCCCACATGAAGGTAGCTTCATTGATGAGCCGATCAAGCCGCTCACCCGTACCCAGGTTGCTCTCCAAAATCGAGTGGTGATGTGAGCCGTGCCTGAAATAATCGTCGTCGCCGTATTCGATATCCAGCCTCTCAAGGGCCAAACGGATACGCACAAGCATCGCCGCCAACAGGTTACTGTTGGGGTGCAGCGGCTCGAGATCGAGGGTATCAAGCCATGATACTTTCTTGCAAATGTTTCTCAGTTTTTGTTTGAGGTCAAGACCGCTGTAGACGGTCGGAGGGAAAAAATCACCGTTTTGCTCGGCAGCCAACCTGAAAGCGTACGCGGCAGTAAGCAGCACCGTGGTCTTGCCGGCACCGCGATCCCCCGAGACCAGAATGCTTGTCGACGGCGCTTCGTATTGCAAAGCCAGTTTCTCTTGTTCACTGTCGGCTCTTTTTTCATTCCTGTCACAAGCCGCTTCTAACCAGCATACGATTTTTTCTAAGGCTCTTTGTGTGCTTGGACAGAGGTTATTCCACCCTAAAGCCTTTGCTTCAGCTTTCGGATTGTAATAATGATTATCATAGTAATAATTACCTGAGGTGCTCATTGCTTTTGCCATCTCCTGCTCCTTTTCTACCTGGATGTGTGTATCTATCTTATTAAGGGTATAAATGTCAAACGTATATGGAAGGAGTCAACGTATATGGAAGGAGTCAACGTATATGGAAGGATTCGACACAATTTAGATGCAAAAGATATGCCCGGTATCCCCTATAGGCTGTTTCTTACCGGAGGCCGAATTGGCCTATAGCAGTCTTTTTGAGGCCTGAAGTGGAGCAGAAGAGGTCGTTTAACGGGTTTAGCTGAATCCGCCCCCAATCATAGCGGAGAGATAGCGCAGGGGGTTGTTTCTTGCTCTGCTGGATAAGTCATTAGTAATAGCCTTTTTGTTCCGCGTCAGCGATCTGAGGAGTGGGCGAAGCCCAGTCGCGAAGCGACCGATGCCGCGTACGGCATCGGGGGAGACGCTAAAAAAAAAATGCCCTATAATCTTGTAACTATATGAAAAAGCGATTGCCGGTGGATAGATGAGTGATGACATTGTGCCGGGTGTCCGAAATATCGGCATCAACCTGTCATCATTCATTAATCTTTGCCTTTACCCCCACATGATCTGGCAGATCC
>CAZPHU010000160.1:0-6533 GCA_964586285.1 uncultured Fibrobacterota bacterium
CCTTGATTACCCGTTTTTGCCGGACTTAGGAGTCTATATAATCTAAGGTGTCTATATAATAAAGATGGGAATCGGTATTTCATCTCCCTTTGCAGCGTACTCTCATTCGGGGATCGAAATTATTCCACCCCCATTTTCAAAATGCACGCATTTTTTGCGACGGCTTATTCTTTTGCTAAATAATTCTGCGGTATTGTCTCCAAGAATACATCATCGAATATAACCTCCCCGGAAGCCCAGGCTGATTCATCCCCACTGCTTCCCGGAAAGCCCAGATTGAGAGTCAGATAGTGAGAACGCCTGGTATCGGTATATATACTGCCGGGCGGAGCCTGGAGCACGCCGGAAAATTTTAAATTGGAAAAAAATCTGCCTTTTGGAACCGAGGCTCCAGCATACTCCCATGACCCGTAAAAACCGATCCATACCGCGGGTCTGCCCGATGATTCATCCTGCTCTATAGGCGTTCCGTCAAGTTTTGCGCCTACCCGATAGAACTTGTCTTCCTGCACCGTAACCGGATATTTCCAACAAGAGAATGTCTTTCCGCCCCCGGCTCTTATACTGACAGCCGGGGGGGATGTTGCGATACTGAAACCAGGCAGCTGCCACTCACAATCCCCATTTTCGTTTTCTTCCATTTCCCAACCGTAGGGAAGCGAATCGATATCCTGTCTGATCGAATCCATTCGACCGTTTACATAAAAAACCTCTTTAGGAACCCAAAAGTCACTATTGTTATCATCATCTGTAGTCTCCATAAGCCGATCATCCGTGTCGATATGCACGGAGAAATGAATAGAATCACTTCCGTTACCAAACAGCTTGTCGATATCTTTGTCAAATTCAAACTGACAGGTATATAGCCTGCCGATTTCCGCCATCGAAACGGGATAGCTCATAGAGGCACTGTCCGATTGAATCATAACTATCATTTCGTCAAACGATTCATTGGGGTGATCCTCGGCACTGAGTTCGCCGGATTTTGAAATAACGGTGGTACATGTGACCCTGTTTAACGTATCGTTGAAAGCGACCCAGAATGTATCAACTCCAATGTTATAATCATCCACAATGAAATTCTGTTCGTAGCTGTTGTTTGATGTATCCGACTCAATGATGGAGGGCAAATCGGTGATTACCGCCTTCAGATATCGTTTCCCCTTTTGAGCAGGCCACCTGAAGTTGCCGTCATCTTTGGAAATTGTCCCCCATACGAATGCAGAATCACCCGCATCGAGGCTGTCAATATAACCCCACGAAAGATCCTTGTCGTCTATCTGGAAATCCACCTTTACCTTGCCCCAATCAGGGATGTAATCGGTTGTACCACAATTCTTAATTAACGCGCCGCAACTGTATAGACGGCTGTCAAAAAGCCAGGTCGAATCGAAAAAAACCTGCTTCACCTCAAGATCAACATTTGTAACATTTACTATCGTATCCAGAACGTTATCTTTTCTGTCCGACTCAAATATGGTTTCGAATTCATTGATTATCACTTTAAGGGAACACCTATCACCCGAAGGAATTGTATCGGAATTCGATTCGTTAATCTCAACGGTCAGAACTTTTCTAATCTGGAAATCCTCCTGATTCAGACTGTCAAGCCACAAAGGTTTGGATCCGGCATACAGACCGATATTGACCGTTTTTCCGTTCAGATCCGCCGTTCCAAAACGCCCTATCTTTATTGCGCCGCTCATTTTCTTACCCGCGACCATTTGCATGGGCAGTTGAAGACTGACTATCTCCAGGTTGAAATCGGCTACATTGTACAGCAAAACATCGGTACAATAGGGGCGACAGTTTCCTGCGGAGTCAAGAGCCCTGAAAACAAGTTTCTTCTCGCATGACTGTTCTGCAAAGTCATACAAAGTATCGCTAAACTCCACGACCGCCGAGTCAAACATTCGGTAATAGACAACACTGTCGGCATCATCGGTTATCTTTATTCCACTTACCGGCCACCGATCATTTTTCACGGCAAACGCTATTGCGGTGGTGCGATTGGCGGTGCCCTCCGATATGCTTCTGCCGCTTGCCGAATCCAGCAACTGTTGTTCGAAACCGGAGACAAAACGCCTTGGAGAGCTGACCCAGATCGTATCCTGCGGATTATAGGGGATACTTCTTTCCTCCAGGTTATTTTGGGCTTCTACCATATAAAAACATGTGTAGCGGTTAATGTCGTAATAATCAAACCTGTCGTTATTTTCATGCATGCTGTAAACAGTGTCGTAAAATACCGTATCAGGCGTATAGCCAACCTGTACTTTCGGCGGTTTCTCATCCGCTGCCCTCAGCTTCGATCTATAAATGTAATATTGATTGATATTATGATTTGTCAGGGGTTCCCACACAACCGAGACTACCCCTCGAAGGGAATCGTATTCCAGGGACTTGATTTTTACGGGAGGAATACCGTCCAGGGAAAGTTTTATTCTACCCATATCATACACGGAAAGCCCTTCGCCAAACTCAATATCATTGACGTATTTGTTGGTATAACCCTCTATGTTAGGTATAATCTTAAGGTCATATACAGCGCCGGAAGCTATTCTTTTGAAACTGAAAGCCCCCTCTTCATCGACATCCGTATACTTTGATGTTCCAAGGATATGTACATCGACTCGTCCAAGCTTGTCGTGATGATACTCCTCAAGCTCTACTACTCCCTTTAATTCTCCGGTCGGATCGAGCGTGTCGTCCTTTACGCTGTGACTGTCGGGTGAGATAAAGACCTTGTTCTGGAAAGCCGCATAAAAACAGCTGTCGCGGTCGGAAAGGTCCACCTTTTCTATAAACAGTGCGTAAAGATTTCCTTTAAGCTCAGGTACTCTGAACTGTCCGCTGTCATTGGTGAAGTAGGTAAATGCCTGTTCATGCTCACCGGCCACTCCTATGGACACCGAGGCTTTAGCCGCTTTTTTGGCTCCATTTGGTGTAGGCATGTAAACGGTAACGGTACGCTCGTTTAGAGTCTCCCCTCCAGCCTGATGTGAAGAGGGGGAAGAGCAGTGAGCAAAAAGAAGAAAGATACAAGCGAGAAACGCCACTGAAGAGATCTTACCCTGTAAACAGTTCATAGGCACTCTACCGGTATATGGTGTTATCTGAATGGTAAATGTCTCCGACGGAAGACTCAACGGCTCTAATATACATATTTCGGGAAAAGATGTGTCTTGAATAAATATCATTGCTGTACTCGTCTTTTTTACGTCCGGGATTCACAAAAAGACTTTTGCTTTCACAATAAATTCACATTAAGATTCTACCTTGAACATCGGCTGGTTACAAATCATTATAGAGGCTGTAAATGTGCTATGATCGCACATTAGTTTCTATACCGGTCGGGATAACGGCCTGAGTTCTAAACAAACAAGATGCCAGGGTTATCGGATGTTTGTATTCGGTCCGGATCACATTTATTTTAACCAAAAGGGTGGGCTTTCAGCATTCGAACGGTCACGTTGATGTATCTTTGATATACATAATTTATATAAGCATATCTTTTTAACATACCCGGGCGACCAACCTGTTGGAGAGGTGAGTTGTATGAGTGAACTTACTAAAAAACCGGATATTTTTGAGTATACCGATTACCGTCAGTATCTCGAAGCCGCCTATAAGTATCAGAAATCGATTCGAAAATCGTTTTCGTATCGTTTTATCGCTCAGCAGACCGGTGCATCGTCGCCGGGATGGTTTCCAAATATCGTGCGGGGTCGAATCAATCTGACCAGCAGCTATTGTGTGAAACTGCAGAAGCTTCTTAAGATGGACGGCCGTGAGAGTGAATATTTTGAGCTTCTTGTATCCTATAATCAGGCAGGCAACAATGAGGAGAAGTTGTTTTATTTCGAGAAACTCACCTCTATCCGAGGCATCCAACCCGCACTGTTGCGCCAGAAACATCTGGCCTATCTTACCAAGTGGTACATATCGGCCATAAGAGAGCTGCTTTTGATCAATCAAACCAAGGACGGCTGTTATGAGAAGATCTGCTCGATGATAATCCCTAAGTTGGAGAGGCATGATGTCGAGGAAGCAATAGAGGTGCTTAAGAGTACCGGTATGATACATAAGGACAGTCAGGGCAATCTTAAGCCCTGCGATTCGGTCATCATGAAAGATCCGTCGGTAAAGACCGACTTGTGGAAGACTTATATGAAATCCAAAATGCAGCTGGGTATAGAGGCTATAGAGACTTTCTCCAAGGATCTGCGTGATATTTCCGAGGTCTACATGCCCCTGTCAAGGGCCGGTTTCGAAGCGGCGCGGGTGGAGATTTCCAAGCTGAGGAAGAAGCTTTTGGTTATATCCGAAAAAGACAGACAATCCGATCGAGTATATCAGTGTGCCCTGCTTCTCTTCCCGTTGACCGAACCTGTAAAAGCAAATAGTAAGGATACATAAGAACTCCGAGCGCACTTTAACATAATGATACGAACTCATGCAAAAATCGGGATACGAACTTTGCGGCCTGCTCACCCCCCCGGCCGTTTTTTCCCGCCCACATAAGAAAATGATATCCGATATTTTAAGTCACCCTCTGTGAGATGTTGAGCAAAGAATCCGGCTAAGTTACCCAAACCCCCGATCGGATCTCCAACAGAAAAATTGACTCAAACTGCCACTTGAATTTTTGTTTTGATTATATTATTGTGTGCGAACCGATATTCATTCACCGTTTTGATCCATGCGCAGCGGATGAACCTTAACAGACAGGGGACTATCATATGAAAATTATCAAGCCGGCGATGATGCTTTTTTGGGCGGCTATACTAATCCATGGAGCCAACTATCCCTTTCCTCAAAACAACGGCGGCTCTTATAACGGCACCTACGCCACAAACGCGGCCCCCTATGAGGTCCAGGCGATTTACGAATCGTGGAAAGAAGCATTTTACACCGAAAGTGGTGATCTTGCCAGAATAAAATTCGACACGGAGACTCAGACGGTTTCGGAGGGTATCGCTTATGGGATGCTGATATTTGTCTTCATGGACAACGCCACCAACGATACTAAGGATGAGTTTGATAAACTTTGGAATTATTACAAGCATTTCAGCAACGGGCGCGGTCTGATGCACTGGAAAATAGACGGCTTCTCCAGCGTGGTGGATTCGAATTCGGCAAGCGATGCGGAATTGGACGCACTGGTGGCTTTGCTCATGGCTCACAAACAGTGGGGTGGTGATTCTCCCGATTACCTTCAGGAAGCACAGAACCTGGCCGAAAGTATAGTCGGGCATGAAATAGACGTAATCAACGGTGAATTGTACCTTAGGCCCGGCGATGCCTGGAATGACATGCGAAATCCGTCCTATATAAGTCCGGCCGCCTATGAATTGATGAAGCATGTTAGCGACGAGATCGATTGGGACCAGATGATCAGCGACGGTTACGCTCAGCTCAATGAGGCCGCCGATGATTTTACCGGACTGGTCCCCGACTGGTGTGACAATGACGGCGTTGCGATTGATAATGGCGAAATTGACCCCTACTACACTTATGACGCGGCCCGCACTCCCTGGCGTTTGGCGTGGGCACATGCCTGGTACGGTCATTCGGCGGCTTACGATTTGGCCGACAAGATAGCGGGATGGATATCGGATGAAACCAACGGCGTTCCCGGTAATATCGTGGACGGATATGAACTGGACGGCACCGTCACCGGGCGTTACACAAACGCAACCTTTGTAGGAGGTTTCGCCTGTGCGGGAATGGTTGGCAGTGCGCATCAGAGCTGGGTAAACTCGGGGTACGCTGTTATGCTTAACAATGAGGAGCAGAGTTATTTCAACTCCACTCTTCGGATGCTTTATTCTCTGCTTCTTTCGGGTAACATGCCTAATTTCTGGATCAGCAGCCCGACCGATCCTGACGATCCCCCGCCGTCGCCGGAGGGCAGTCTGATAGATGATTGTGAGGACGGCGACGGGGGTACCCGCTGGGGCGGCGGTTGGTACACATTTAACGATTCGGCGGTCGGGGCGGCATCAACGGTTATTCCGATGACCTCGGATTCGGTGGAGTTTGAGATGTCTCAGATCGGGACAGATTCGACATACGCCGCCAAGATTTCCTATGCCCTGAGACAGGGTGATTACGAATACGATCCTTTTGTAGGACTGGGATTGACGCTTCAGGACTCCGGCAAACCCATCGATATATCGGCTTCGAGTGGAGTATCTTTTTCTTACAAAGGGGCCGGATTTCAGTTGCAGATTGAGCTTGCCTCCGTTACGGACGACGGTCACTATTACACCCAGATATATCCTTCGACTACATGGAGGACGGTAACGGTGACCTGGGATGATTTTACTCAACCGAGTTGGGCCGACGAGGCGCCACAGGACCTTGAAGAGGCGCTAAAACTCTCCTTTAAGATCCAGGACGAATCGGGTGCTACCGGTGAACTGTGGATTGACAACATAATCATGACCGACATGGAGGACCCCCCAAGCGTAACCGATCCGGGTGATCCGGGCGATCCGGGCGATCCGGGCGATCCGGGCGATCCGGGC
>CAZPHU010000161.1:0-6499 GCA_964586285.1 uncultured Fibrobacterota bacterium
GGGAGTGTAAGATGGTAAATCTTACCCGTGGAGAAGCTGAAGCGCAGATCACGCAGGCTATGGTTAAATTCGAGCGTGAATACAAGGGACGCGGTCCTGAAGACGCCAAGACTTTTATAATAGAAGAGCATGTATTTGTTCGCCTTCGTGGGGTATTAACTCCTGCCGAAAGACAACTGGCAAAAGCCGATGATTCAGCCACCGGGCGAAAGCTTATCAAACAGGTTCGTCGAGAGTTGATCGAGAAGGCACGTTATCTTCTTGAGGCAATTGTTTCTGATGTCCTTGACACAAAGGTTGTATCGCTTCACACTGATATAAGCTCAATGACCGGCGAACGAATTATCGTTTTCACCCTGGAGCATGCTCCTCAGTTCAGGAATGAAAAGCCTTAGCACCATACATGCAGGTGCTTTTTTTTTGCGTCCCGTTGATATTGACATTTATTGTTGCAATGGGTATATTCTTAGAAATATTATCAGGCAAGTAAGAGAAGATGGCATTATATGCCATGTTTGAAAACGGGCCGCTAGTGGGGAAAAATCCTTTCACGCTAGCGGCCTTTTTTTTTGACACATGTTGTTGTAAGAGTATGCTGCAAAGCGATCCCGCTTAAAAGGAGCGAGATGGCCACGCGGATTACCGGCCGGCAATCTCGTATCGGACAGATACGTGGATGCCGGCCTTTTTTTTTGGGGGGGTGTTCGATTTTCGAAAAAAAACGCACATCGTCCCGCAACAAAGGCGTGTGCGGGAAAGGACCTAGGATGCTACAAAACAATGAAGAATTAAGCATCGGGATTGCCGAAGTGATTCGCAGCTATGGTGTCGAACAGATGGGCATTCGACCGAAGCAAATATCTGTTGATATACATAATCATTCGGTGACCGTGACTCTTGAAGGGGTTTCGCATCCCGCAGAGGTGAATCTCTCCAGTGAACGTTTATCGCGTGAAATGCTTGAAAAAATGTACATAGAAATGTTCAACATCTCAAAACCGGTTTTGTATTCACGTCTGGAACAAATCATTGGCAGGAGGGTAGAAAGATCATTTTTCGCCATTGAATCGCAGTTTGGAAATGCAGTAATTGTTCTGTTTTTTTCCGGTGTTTTGGAACTATCCTAAGTAAGGTAAACAAACGGTTTTTTATAGCGCGAAAGGAACGTATTATGACTAATTGCGAGAAGATATTACATACTATATATGTTTCAGATAGTGTAAAGGACGTACTAAGATCTGCTCGATCGTGCACCTTTATTGGGAGTCGCTCCGAGTTGCTTGATATAGCGCTTGGTGATCCGGCAAACATGACGTATGATGTCGGGTATAAGATTGATGGAGAAATCATCAACGAGGTCAGAGTTAACAGGTGCAACAACGGCTTTGCCGTCAATTACCTGGAAGAGTACATGCGGCGTCGGGATCCCGAGTGCATGCTTATCGGTGATGATAAACCGACCGACAAGGTCAGATTTGAAGATTCGATGGGCACTAAGTTCGGCAGCGTACGGGAACAGACTTTTGAATGGCTCAAGCAACAGGATCTGATTGTAACCGCATTTACGATTGGAGCTTTTGCGGATGATCAAGGCTATGGAGGTCTTTTAATTGCTCCTTCAAATGCCGGATTTTTCATTGCCGGACTTGCCGATTTGCAGGGAATTCTTGATATATCGCAACTGGAACATGAATTTAAAGTTCACACGGCACTTTTTCTTGCCCCACCGTTTCGTCATACCCATTTTAACGGCAAACAGGTTGTGGTACATAATCGATGCGATGGTCTGTATGAGATTTTCTCTTACAATCTCTATCCGGGGCCGAGTGCAAAAAAAGGAATTTACGGCGTATTACTCTCGATCGGAGAGGAAGAGAAATGGACAACCCTTCACGCCTCGACAGTACAGGTGGTGACACCTTATGACAATATTACTACGATTATGCATGAGGGAGCCAGCGGGAGTGGAAAAAGCGAGATGCTGGAGTATGTTCACCGCGAGGAGGACGGGCGGCTTCTTTTGGGAGAAAACAGCGTAAATGGTGAACGTAAATACCTGACGTTGCCTCATGGCTGTGTTCTCAACCCGGTTACCGACGATATGGCGATGTGTCATACGACTGTACAGAAAGGAAACAAGCAGGTGGTTGCCTGTGATGCAGAGCAGGCCTGGTTTGTTCGGCTCAACCACATCACCCATTATGGAACCGATCCCCACCTTGAACAAATCACGATTCACCCGGATGAACCGTTGATTTTTCTGAATGTCGCCGGAGCGCCGGATTCGACCTGCCTGATTTGGGAGCATATAGAAGACAAACCGGGAGTTCCCTGTCCGAATCCCCGTGTCATTCTGCCACGTCGACTTGTACCGGGATCGGTCGATGGAGAAGTGGAGGTGCAGCTGCGCAATTTTGGTATCCGTACGCCCCTGTGTACCAAAGAGATGCCGACTTACGGTATCGTCGGATATTTGCACCTGCTGCCGCCTGCGCTGGCATGGTTGTGGCGTCTGGTAGCTCCACGCGGTCACGCCAATCCGAGTATCACAGAAAGTGAAGCACTCACCAGTGAAGGTGTGGGCTCATACTGGCCATTCGCATCAGGTAAAATCGTTGACCATGCGAATCTGCTCCTGCGACAGATCATGGATACTCCAGAGACTCGCTTTTCTCTGACACCGAACCAGAATGTGGGGGCATGGAAAGTCAGTTTTATGCCCCAATGGGTGTCCCGCGAGTACCTGGCGCGCCGCGGAATGGCGCGATTCAAGGCCGAACAGCTGGTCAAATCTCGGTGCTCCCTGTTGGGGTATACTCTCAAATCAATGCAGGTGGAAGGCAGCATCATCCCTCATGAGCTTCTGCGTGTGGATGAGCAGCCGGAAGTCGGCACCGAAGGCTACGACAGAGGCGCCGAAGTCTTGCATGGTTTCTTTAAGAAGGAATTGATGAAATATCTCAAGGATGATCTTGACGGAAATGGCCGGAAAATCATCGAATGCGGTATCGATAATGGTTCAGTCGATGATTATGAGAGTCTTTTGAAGCTGTAGGTGTTTTTGCTGAGCAGCTGCTTGAGGCTTCTATGAAGGCCTATGGAGGATTTTTTGATTTGATTTGCGTGCAGAAAATCTAAAACCGGAGGGGGTTTGTGACGGCCGTCCGTTTAACGGATGCAAGCTGTCACGCGCCCCTTACCCCTCCGGAAAGATCGTCGGCAAAGAAAGCGGAATACGAAAGAATAGTTTTGTGTATAAATGAAAGGGCATGTATGAAAAGCAAGTACCCGAAAGCGTGGCTGGCGCTGGAAGACGGGACCATGTTTGAGGGGGCATCCTTTGGTGCTCCGGGTGAAAGCGTCGGAGAGGTGGTGTTCAATACAGCTATGTGCGGGTACCAGGAGGTACTTACCGACCCCTCATATCACCAGCAGATCGTTACCATGACTTATCCTCAGGTTGGCAACTATGGCATAAACCACCATGATAGAGAGTCAAACAGAATCCAGGTAGCAGGCTTTATTGTTCGTGAACAGTGCCGCCATCCTTCCAATTTTACATCCGCGATGAGTCTTGGAGAGTATCTGCGGAAAAACGGCATCGTTGGAGTTGAGGGCATAGATACCCGTGCCCTCACCAGGCATATCCGCGCACAAGGCGCAATGAAAGGAATCCTCTATTCGGAAGATTGGGTCTCAGATGATCCGGTTCATAAAGCATGCAGCTGGCGGGGATTCGACGGCTACGATGCCGTCGCTCGGGTTACCTGTCGTGAAGCGTATCGGTGGGATGAGGCCGGTGCCGGAAAAAATGGCGGTAAAGGCGGCAAAAAGCCTCTTGTCGTGGCACTGGATTTTGGCGCTAAGCACTCTATTCTTCGCCTGCTTGCAGCGGAGGGGTTTGATGTTACTGTCCTTCCCGGAAACAGTTCGGCAGATACGGTGTTGTCTTACAAACCTGAGGGTCTATTTCTGTCAAACGGGCCGGGAGATCCTGCCGCGGCAGGTTACGCGGTAGAGACAATCAGGGCATTACTGGGAAGACTTCCGATTTTCGGGATCTGCCTGGGCCACCAGCTTCTCTGTCTTGCTCTGGGCGGAAAGAGCTTTAAACTGAAATTCGGTCACCGGGGGGCGAATCATCCGGTCAAGGACCTGCGGTCGGGCAAAATAGAGATAACGTCACAAAACCACGGGTATTGTATCGATATTGACAGTCTGACCGGCAAGGGCATTGAGATGACTCATCTTAACCTTAACGATAATACCTGCGAGGGGATCAAGTGTGAGAAGGACAGGGTTATGAGTGTCCAGTACCATCCGGAATCGGCGCCCGGTCCGCATGATTCGCGTTATCTTTTTCATCAGTTCTTTGAGATGATAAACAAATAGGGGAATGCAATGCCAAAACGTACGGATATACACAAAATACTAATCATCGGCAGCGGTCCGATTGTGATCGGACAGGCCTGTGAGTTTGACTATTCGGGAAGTCAGGCCTGCAAAGCCCTTAAGGAAGAAGGGTATGAGGTTATTCTGGTCAATTCCAATCCGGCTACTATCATGACCGATCCGGAGATGGCGGATCGCACTTACATCGAGCCGGTTACACCGGAATTTGTTGAAAAGATTATCGCGCGTGAACGTCCCGATGCCATCCTGCCAACCCTCGGTGGACAGACGGGACTCAATGTGGCCATGGAACTTTCAGACAGCGGTGTACTGGCAAAATATGGGGCTCAGTTGATTGGTGCGAATGAAGTGGCGATTCGTAAGGCCGAAGACCGTAGCGGTTTTAAGAAGGCTGTGGAAGATATCGGTCTGGAGGTTCCCCGCAGCCGTCTGGCATACAATCTTGATGAGGCGATTCGGTATGCACGGGAAATAGGCTACCCTCTGGTGGTGAGGCCAAGCTATACCCTGGGTGGAACCGGTGGTGGATTTGCATGGAATGAAAAAGATTTTATCAGAACGGCAAAGGCCGGTCTTCAGGCAAGCCGCATAAGTGAGATTCTTATCGAAGAATCGATTCTGGGATGGAAAGAGTACGAGCTGGAGATTATGCGCGATCGGGCCGACAATGTGGTCATCGTCTGTTCGATCGAAAATCTTGATCCGATGGGAGTTCACACCGGCGACAGTGTTACCGTGGCTCCCGCTCAGACGCTTACCGATCGGCAATACCAGCAGATGCGGGATGCGGCTGTGGCAATAATCCGTGAGATTGGCGTGGATACCGGCGGGTCAAATATTCAGTTTGCGATTGAGCCCCGGACCGGTCGTATGGCCGTAATTGAGATGAATCCCCGGGTAAGCCGCAGCTCCGCTCTCGCCAGTAAGGCGACCGGATTTCCCATCGCAAAGATTGCCGCAAAGCTTGCGGTAGGCTATACGCTGGATGAAATCGATAATGATATCACGCGGAAGACGCCGGTCTGTTTCGAACCCACACTTGACTACTGTGTGGTAAAGATTCCTCGATTCGCTTTCGAAAAATTTCCCGAGACCGACCAGACGTTGGGTACCCAGATGAAATCGGTCGGTGAGACGATGGCCATAGGTCGCACTTTCCGTGAATCACTTCAGAAAGCAATCCGTGGTCTGGAGCTTGGGAAAAATTATCGACACACATTGAAAAGCAATGCCCAGCGGGAGGAGATTCTCTCCTGGCTTGCCACGCCGCAATCCGGACGTCTGTTTGCGCTGCTGCAGGCATTACGAAACGGAATCTCGGCGCATGAGATCTGTGAGGTCACGCTGATTGATCCCTGGTTTATCGAAGAGATGAAACTGATTATCGATTTCGAAGGTGAGCTGAAAGAGGGATTCAAAACGGCAAAAAGCAGGGAAGAGCGAAGGGAGCTACTCCGGGAGGCAAAACGTAATGGTTCCTCGGATCAGCAGATCGCTGAATTAGTCGGCGCCAGGGATGAGCTGCAGATACGTTTTTTACGCAAGGATCTTGGAATTATGCCTACTTACAAGGTCGTTGACACCTGTGCCGCCGAATTCGAGGCATATACACCCTATTTCTACTCCACCTACGAGACCGAAGATGAGGCCATACCCGAGGATACCAAAAAAATCATCATAATCGGTGGAGGGCCAAATCGCATCGGGCAGGGAATCGAATTCGACTACTGCTGCTGTCAGGCGGTGTTCGGGCTAAAAGATCTGGGCTACCAGACGATTATGATCAATTCGAATCCCGAGACGGTCAGTACCGATTACGATACTGCCGACCGTCTTTACTTTGAGCCTTTGACGTTTGAAGATGTTATGAATATAATAGATAAGGAATCTCCTGCGGGAGTTGTGGTGCAGCTTGGGGGGCAGACGCCGCTTAATCTCGCACAGCGTCTGGCCGATGCCGGAGCACCGATTATCGGTACCAGTGTCGAGTCGATCAACAGTGCGGAGGATCGGGACAGCTTTGCTCAGTTTGTCGACAAGCTAAAGCTCCGCCAGCCGGCTACCGGAATTGCCGCTCCTGAGCAGG
>CAZPHU010000162.1:0-6462 GCA_964586285.1 uncultured Fibrobacterota bacterium
TTTACTATCACGGCAAAGGGATTTCCTGCCGGCATGATGCATCTGCAGCATGTGCCCGGTGCTTACGGGATATATGAACTGGCGATGGATAAACGGGTTATTTACATACACACGATCTCCGACACGGTTGATCTTCCTGAGTCGGTCCAGTCGCTTCAAAACGTTCCGGCCCATCTGACCGTGCCTATTGCCTGCGCAAAATTTACAGTGCCCCAGGAATTGATTTACGCGTTTTGGCCTTCGGGGAAGGATACCACTATACCTTTGCCTGTATGGGGCCATCCGGTATCGAGCCAGGCCCCACGGGGGCCCAGGATTATTCGCGACCGCTCTACCTCCGGGTTGTTGTCGAAATAAGCCGGGATCGATTTGTCCTCCACTACTCCGTTCATCGAAGCAAACAGCAACACCGGCTCTTCCACAGTGTCGGGACGGGCACAGGGGACATCACGAATCACATCTCCACGCGACCCGCTCACCGCGGTCAGACCGTCGGGGTTCCACTGAGCAAAGCTGTAGTAAGTTCTTCCCCTGTCATGTAAATTCTGGTACTGATGAAGCTCACAGGCATCGAAACTAAGCCTCAGGTACTCCACCAGTTGTTTGAATCGGGCGGTATGGATAAGATTTCGCACATAGCGCTCTGAAACCGACAACGCCGAGGCCGTCTCACGAATGGGGTCCCTCATCAAGTAACCGTAAGCGCTTCTTATAAAGTTGATCGCCGCAAGATGGTTTATGTAGCCTCGGTGAGCCTTGGGAAGACGAATCTTTTGCGGATAGTGCCTGTCAAGCGGCTCCATGGTACCGTCCACCACAATCAGTATACGATCCTTATGCTGCGTTCCATAGTTTCCGGCTGTGCTGAACAGGTGAGGCTTTACAGGAAAAAGTGAATCGTGTCGCAGCGCAAATTCGCTTATGTTTACATCATCACAGAAACGCGACGATATGCCCGCAAGCGACACCTGTATTCCCAGGTCGTAAATCCGATCAATGACAGGCGACAGACAGAATAAACCGTAGGTGATATTGGGTATTACCCTGATCTCAACGTCCGGATGAAGGTCGCGAACCTGTTTGAGGAATTCAAGAAATTTCTCCGTCTCCTCTATTTGCCGCGCATACATGTCGGTAACCCTGGGACCCATCACGGTTTGCATGTCCGGATGTTGCGAAAGTGAGGGCCAGGAGCCGTTGCCGGCTGTCTTTCTTTTTAAAGATTGGATCGCCTCAATATAACGCAGCCAGACTCGGGTGATAGACGGGCGGTGAATGGATTCCTTACCGTAGCGATAAATATGAGCAAAGGTCGAAAACTGTACATGACAGTCGAGCTTGTCGAACGGATCGAAAGTCGTCTCACCAAGTGATACCCGCGACCGACGACTCATTAGAAGATTGTTGACATTCTCCGATACCGAACCGGATTCCCTATTCATAATAGTGTCAAGAATATGATCGGTCACATATATTCCGTGCTTGGTACATTCGAGGAAAACCGAAAATGTATGCTTAATGCGTTTTTCCACGGATGTATCCTGATAGCTCTCGGATGAAAAATTCAACTCTTCACCCCGGAGAATCTTCTCTATCATCTCCGGCATACACTCCGACAAAGTAAAGGGAGCCGGTCTTACAAACCATTCTTTGAGAAGAAACGAGTCCCGTGTTACCGACAGCGTCGTATCCAAACGGGAAAGCAGCTGTGTTGGTTTAAATGAATGGTCATGCTCCCCGGAAAGCAACTGTCTAAGAACACCGTCATATACATGATAAGACCCTTCATCGGAAACCACATTGTCATTGTAATATCCGGCTTCGAGGTGTGCATAACGAAGTAATTCGTCCATCCATGATAATCTTTTTCTTTTATTTTCAATGATGGAACTATCAATCTCAACCTTATCTTTGTCAATATTTTCTTTCAGGAAGTTTCTAATCTTATAAACGTCACGATAGGCGGTGTAAAGATCCTCACGCGCCCTTTGGAGATAATACAAAGGGGACAGAACCGATAAGGAAACAAGAACAGAGGGCGATTCGGTTATTCGGTAATGGATCATCTGTACGATACGGATATACAGGATCGGCTCCATCGCCGAGGCTTCATCGAGGATTTCGGTTATCATCTCAATCGGTCCGACCCTGCCGACGGTTGTGTATGTGCGCAAACGCATTTGAAGATCCAGCTTATGCAGCGATTCCATCAGGAAATCACAGGCGTGAGAGCATCTAAAATCCTCTACAAATCTGAGAAGAAGGATTTGTGTTCGCTCATCGGCCTTTTCGTTTATATCAGCGAGCTTAGAAATTACCCATCCGTCACAGTAGCCGATCAGTCGCAACAGATGGATTCGATCCGGCGGTTTCAGTGACTCAAAAACCTCCGGGCTGTTTTTCACAAACTGAGCCGTAAGCTTTTTGTCCATCACGGCACAACAGTCAAGAAGCATTCTGCGTAGATCATATCGGTCGGTTTCTGTAAGTATCTCCTGGAGTCTGACAATTATTGCTCTACCACTGGAAACGATTATTGCCCGAAGAGGCGTCTGAAAATCCATTGGAACGCGACCGCCAAATTCGCCTAATATTTTATCCAGCAGTGTTTTCACGCTTTCAGGCTCGATCCGTCGCCGACAGAAAAATGAGCGCAGCACCGAAACCCAGAGCCTGAGCCGGTCGCGGCCGCTAAGGGATGTAACCTTCTCTACTATATCCAACAACACATCCTCAACCCACTGATACGGCACCCAGCATAAAAACGAGATTACCCGGGCAAGCCGCCTCAGGCTCTCATGCCTCGCTAAATCATCATCATCGGCCCTTTCAAAGGATTGATACACCTCGGTCAAGATATCATGCAGCCTGCACATAAGCTGCCACTGTGAGGCGCGCGCTACGATTACCCGCGCAGCCACCCGCGGCATATCCGGGTCGGCGTGCCAGACACCACCAAGCCAGTAACGCTCAAGCAATTCATTCCATCTCACCGGCTGATTATCAAACACCCCTCGAAGCAGGTTGTAGCGGTGACGGAGCAGAAAAATGGGTATGTCCTGAAGCAAAGCGCTAAGCGCTGCCCGATGCTTTTCGGGGGCACTTTTGATCAGTGTCCCGCTTCGCAGATCAACCGGATGGTTGTATTCCATGCTCTTGAGGATACGTGCGGTGAAAGTCTCAACCTGAGTGATCAGTTCATCGCAAAGGTTGGATCGCGCGAATATTTTCAGGTTTTCGAGAGGGTTTTCATTCTCATCGAATCCGACTACGCTAAGGCCGGGAAATTCCCTGCTTTCTGAAGGATTGAAATGATACAGCTGTTCCATAAACGTAACTCGTGGTTTTGATATCTAAAGAAACATTGGAACAGGGTCATTTGCATATACCATGCCGGCCTGTTTATATTGATTTAAACATGGTCGTATCATCTGGACGGGAGAAAGCCTCCAACACAGGGCCTATCCTTTATGGAAGGAAAACTATCTGATCCATCAGAGACGCCCAAATTCCCTGCTTTCCCAGGGAAGCGGTGGAAAAAACCATAGAGCATTTCCTGTCGCAAGCATAGAATCAAAAGAGGATGCGTCCCAAAATCACCAAACCTCGGCTAAAAGAAATCGCAGGAGTGAGTCGAGTAGTATTTTATCTAAGTACGGCCCAGCCGGAGAATGATGAGTCTGAAACCAGGGAATTCGGAAACAGCACATAGACAGACTTTACGGCAAAAAAACGTGCTTTTATCAAAAAGGCCAATTATGGTTCTCAGGCACTAACCGAGCAACCGAAAGACCGAGCAAACGAGAAACCGTGAACATTTACGACTATACCGACTACCGGAAATTTCTTTACGACTACTACCTTCAGCAAAAGGCTGAGCATCGGCATTTTACCCTTCGGTACATCGCAAAGGAAGTCGGGTTTCGATCGGCAAGCTTCTTCAGTCAGCTTATTAACGGTAAAAGCAACATCTCACTAAAGATGGCCCGCAGATTCAGCACATTCATGAAGCTTAACCCGACCCAGGAGGAGTATTTCCAGACACTGATCTGCTACAATCAGGCCAAGACTCACGATGAGAAGAAGATTTTTTTCGAGAAGCTTACCGGGTTCAGGAATTCTCGCATCAAATGTATCGACTCCAAGTATTTCGAATTCTATGATAAGTGGTACTATACGGCGATTCGGGAGCTTCTTTATATCCATCCTTTCGACGGCAATTACAAGAAGCTGGGCAGGCTTTTGATACCTTCAATCGGTCTGTCTGAGGCGCAAAAGGCAATCAGACGGCTGGAGAAATGGGGCCTGATTAAAAGAGGCGAAAATGGGTTGTTTTACCGCTCCGACAACCAAAATATCACCACCGGCTCCGATGCTCAGTCTTTTTATATAAACAACTATCAGCAGGCGATTTTGAAGCTTGCCGGTGATGCGCTTGACAACATCCCGCGAGATCAGAGACAGTTTTCGACTCTGACCATGAGTTTGTCGCCAAAAGGGTATGAGAAATTCAAAGACGAGTTGCAGCTGTTTCGGCGCAGGCTTCTGGAGATAGCCCAAGAGGATTCGTCCGAGGATAGAGTTTATCAGCTCAACTTTCAGCTCTTCCCTTTGACAAAAAAGGCTAAGAGGGACTAACATGAAAAAACATTCTGTCTTACTCATGCTTCTGATAATCTCGCTGCTGGGGTGCTCTAATCAACAATCCGCCCAATCGGTACAAGGGCCCGGCTCCGAGACAATCGCCTTTGCGGGACAAGCCGTATACCCGTCGGGACAGCCCGCGTCGGGCGCAACGGTAACGGCACGCAAGCAAAACTACCTTTGCGCCATGCCGGATAAGCAAAAGCCCGGCGGCAATGATTTCGGCCAAACCGTTACCGACCACCAGGGGCGATTTTCTATCGATGTTTCCGACAGCGGCGTTTATTTCATAGAAATCGGCGACCACAACAGACAGGCCGGCCTAATAAGGTGCACGACATCCGCCGGAAGGCAAGCACTGCCCGAAAAGATGCTTACCCCAACCGGTACAATAAGTGGGAAAGTCCTTTCGGCAGGCATCGGGGCTCCGCTGTTTGTGAGGGTATACGGTATGGAGCGTCTGGTTGGAGTCGATTCGGTTGAAGGAACTTTTTCGATCGACGATATGCCCGAAGGGATCTTTGATTTGATAGTCACTTCCTCCGACACATCTGTGCAGCCACAAAGAATAGAGGGCCGAAGGGTTAAATCCGATTCGACAACAAACACGGGAACAATCGATATGGCCGCGGGTGTGGCTTTGGAGTATGTGCGGGAATTGACTCTAAACACTACTTTGACCGGAGCAGATATCTCCGAGGATGTAATTAATTTTCCTGTTTTAGTGCGTCTGACAAACGACAACTTCGCTTTCGATCAGTCGGCATCCGACGGCAGTGATATACGCTTTACGAAATCCGACGGCACAGCTCTTAAGCACAGGATAGAGAGTTTCGATTCGGCACGGGAGAAGGCGCAGATATGGGTCAGAGCCGATACCGTTTATGCCGACAGTGAAACTCAGCTTATACGGATGCACTGGGGCGGTGCGCGGGCGGGAAGCGTCAAATCGGGCAATGCCTTCGATACCGCGGCGGGATTTATGGGTGTATATCAGTTTGAATACGGCCCCCTGGACTCTTTACGCGATGCTACGCAAAACGGGTTTTGCGGTATACGCGGCGGATTGGAAATTCGGGAGAGTGTCGAGGGAATCATAGGCGCGGGGTTTGAGTTCGACGGAGTGTCGGATTATTTTACACTCCAAAACACGGCAACGGGCAGACTCGATTTCCCCCAAGACGGCGCCTACACGATATCGGCATGGGTTTATCCCGATTCGCTTGATAATTCCTACCATACCATCTTGTCTAAAGGTGATCACCGCTACGGTATTCAGTTACATGTAACCAACACCTGGGAATTTTATCATTTCGAAAAATCCTCGGGATGGAATGCGGTACGCGTCCCGGCCCGCTCCAAAGAGTGGGCGCTTTTGACCGGAGTATACGAAAAAGGGAACATGTCTTTTTATTTAGACGGCGAGCTTGTCAGCCAAGAGATCGTTGTTCTCGATCAGGAGGTTTCGGAAACCACTCATGATGTAAGTATCGGGAGAATGGCGGAGAATACGGCACGATTTTTCGACGGAAAGATGGACGAAATCCGTATCAGCAGTGTCGCCCGAAGCAGTGCCTGGATCAAGCTGTGCTACATGAACCAAAAGCCCCAGGATGCGTTGCTGGAGTTTGGTACGATCATGAGTAAGCAAAGAAAATACGATGACTTTTCCTTTATGATGCAGTGTAGAGGAGATCAAACGGGCGGAAAATAAATAGAATTAAAAAATTGCCTGTGATAGTGTTTTTAATTAAATTATGGTCAAGGTAACCCGATCGTTGGCATCAACTTATCAGGAGAAGACCCATGTCTGCCAAT
>CAZPHU010000163.1:0-6449 GCA_964586285.1 uncultured Fibrobacterota bacterium
CCTGCCGACATCGGCATCCGGACCACTCCCCAGAACACGTCAACACCGTTGCTCAGTATAAAAGCTCCCCTCCCAAACCTTCCCCTTAGTGTCGGCTTTATCGCGTTGCCTTTGCTCTCCCCCCAATGGAAGAGCCCGGGAAGGAGTGATTTTCCTCTATTCTCGTCCTTATTGCCCAATTTCCCATACCCAAAAAGAGAGGCAGTGAAGGCTAATCGGGTTAGAAATCAACCGCGTATCCGGCCATGAAATTGGTGACCGCATTTTTATGCTGCTGGAAATCTTCCCCCTCTGGAACCTCATCCTCGTTGTAAACATCAATCAGTCCTAAAGTATACCGGATATCGACCAGAAAATTTCCCGGCCCGGCATCGATCCAGATTCCTATACCAAAGGCAATTCCAAAATCAAATGAATTGGTCCAGTCCTCCATCTCCGTATTCTCCTCCTCTTCGCCCGGAAAATCGGTGCCGGCCTGATCTTCATCGAACTCAACATCCGCGCCGGTACCCATCCTGAAGGCGAAGGCGGGACCGATATAGGCCTGAGGAGATATAACCTCCAGAGGAAACCTGCCGACAAAAAGAATCGGAACCTCCAGGTAGTTTATACTTCTGGTTATCTCCGCGGTCGATGTCTGCTCCGGCGCATCCTCCTCTAAGTCGATCTTCTGCCCCTTCATGGTAAAAAGCACCTCCGGCTGTACCGCAAAATAGTCCATGAACTGCACCCGAAATAACGCTCCGCCGGCAAAACCCAGTTTCATTACCTGATCGTCATAAATATCATCCTGATCCGCTCCATACCACATGGATAATCCAATACCCCCCTTGGCACCCACCGCCATTTCCAGAGCAGGTGTCTGAGCGACCATAAAAAGAAGCGCGAGAGTTGATATAAATGTACGCATTTGTTCCTCCCCGATTATTCTTGGATGTTTTAATGTTTTTCAGATACATTCACTGTCATTCACCCCTGTAATCTTTACCCAAAACCTGCCCCCTCTTTGTTAAGTGTTTAACTTCTCCGGCAAAGCATGAGAATCAACATGCTTTATCAGACAAAGAATCCATCCTGTAAATGCCGTTACATATTGATTATCAAATTTGCTAATCAGACAGCTCCAACACCGGCAAAGATTGCGCAAAACAGTGTCGATTGCAACCGCCCGGCTCTTGAGTTTCGCATACGGATGAACGGAAGCTGCTCCGGAAAACCATGGCCGGACCGGCAAAAAGAATAAGCGCAACCTTCGTGCCGTTGTCCGGAAGAGTACTTATAATTGTGGTCATATTCTCGTGAAACAGGGATACGGATACCCAAAATCGGAAAGCAAGAAACTCATTTCCGCCAAACTTCCACTAATACATTATCAGGATCGCAGCGAAGTACGGCGGGTAGGCGCGAAACGCCGTCGGATGCAAACCCCGAGACAATCCCCCTCGGTGTAGATTTAGGCATCCCGCATAGATTGGAGATAATAAGGGTAGCCGGACTTGTCGCAGGTGTTGAGAATACGGCAGCTTACTCGATATCCATAGGTCAAACCGGTACCTAAACAAACGATTCGCTTTTTTTTTGCCCGGAGGGCTGAAGCTGTGAATCGGTTTAGATTGGAGGAGTAGATTTACAGCCAATGAGTAAAGAAAAACAAAAGAGCCGGGAGAATCGATACAGCTGCAAGATTTATAGCACGATGATCTCTTTGGAACCAAACACGGTATGCCTCAAAAAACGGGAATTCTTATGCGGGCTCCGGCCGTTATACCACCAACGATCTGAGCCATGCCGTGAGAATTCTCGTTGGATTGTTCTTTTTCGTCTCCCCGGCTTCTCGACTCTATTACCCAAGGAATAACAGCCCGGATATTTATACTTATCAAAGCAGAGGATACTTTCAGGGGTGTAAGAATTTCGGGCATGAAAAGCATGCCGTGGTTATTCCAAAAACTTTTCTCTCCCTGATCCACGTACCTGGTAAAGAACTGGACATTCTCCCTCTTGCTCCAACGGCATCCGCCGTATGTGTGAAAATATCTTACTCCCAGTTTACAATCGAGCCGAGCCGCTCCAAACGTAAATGTTTTTCCCACAGTTGGCCCAACCTCCGTAAAGAATAGCTTTACATCGTGAAATCGATAGCCCTGCGGGTAAAGGATGCTCCATTGTGAGAAAGGCGCCAGGTTTAGAGATGCCGAAGGTAAGTTGACCGATACGACACCGCCGTTTAGATCGATGAAATGATTCATGGAGTCATGCACCCCACCCCGCGCCTGAAATCCAAAAACCTTCATCGAGTCTGCGAGAAAATATTCCATACCGTCGGTGGAGTTGGCCATACCGGCGATCCATCCACCCCCATAAAGTCCGCCCACATTCCAGGTAAGCAGGCGCGAATCTATCTCCAATGCTCCAGTATGCTTTATCTTGAATGCATTGATCTTGACATCGGCAGGCATTTGTAAAGGGGCGCTCAGATCGGTGTTGTTGGTAACCCCCGAGGCGGAAAAATCCAGCTCCCCTCTGAAAGACTCGGTATTATATGCCACACTTCCACCTGTGGACATTTCCGACAAGAAAAGAGGATAATTGCGAAAACGATCGGTTTGGTCGTTTCTGTGAAACCTGGTCAGGCCCAGATATAGAGGATGCTTTTGGGCACGGGCACTAAAGCACAGATCTCCAATAGAGTACTTCACGTACAATCCCCCCTGAATCATTGCAGGCCCAGGCAGGCTTTCGGAAGGTTCGTACTGGAGGTGAGGCCCCAAATCCCCCATGATCGTACCCAACATCACTCCCGACTGTAAATTAGCATCCGTGTACCACAGACAAGAGTGCAGCCGGTGAGTTGTTTGACTGGAGAAAGAGCCGTATGTACTGCCGTCTATCCTTACCGCGCCTGTGTAGGAGTCGTGACGGTAGCCGATACGGGTTCGAAATCGCTTTCCTGCATAATTCAGGGCGATGCCGCCGTGAGCATACTCCAAAAAGGTGTTGAACTTGTCATCCTTTGAACGGGGCTGCTCAAGCAAAAAAGGTGAGTAGGAAATATCCGCATCCAAAAACCCGGCGGTATCGGGCGGATTGCTGCTTGGCGGTACTAAAAGCAGATTGGAGAAAATATCTACCGCACTCAGACCGCCGTCACACAAGCCGGCGCAAAGCTGCACAAACAAAAAGAGACCGGGCACTAAGATGCCCGGTCTAAGCGCTCTTTTACAGGATTCCATCATTCATAGAACTGAGAAATGAAATCAATCCATGCCGATCTGCTTGTCATCCGAGGAAATATTCCGTTAAAAGTATAGTCCTCAAAATAGGGAAAGCATTGCTCAAGCGCCTGCTGATCATCAAACACATCCATCATCCGATCATAGGAAATATCTTTACCCGCATCATCGACAAGAATAACCGGTACACAAGAGGTAATGGAGTCGATATAATGAGTCATCAAATAAGCTTCTTTCAGGCGGATATAATTAGAGGTCTGCTCTTCTATCATGGACTCGGGTATTTCGATAATATCCCCCTCAAAAAATATAACCATATCGTAGGAATAGTAATCGGTATATTCATAAACCTGGGTGACATATCTGTCATCTCCCTTGGGAATCCGGTGTTTGGGGTAGAGAGTTTTAAGATCCTCCACCGGGTTGGTAAACCAGCTTGAGAGGTTAATAGTAAAAGATACCTGATAGCCGTCAATGTTTTCGTCAAAAGTATACTCCTGTGTAAGTAACTCCGTCACAAAATCCATCAGGGCCTCCGGAGAGCTTAATCTTTCGGTCAGCTTCGGTGAGAATCCCTCCTGAGACAACTTCTGAGACAGATCGACCATATCGGCATCCAGATTGAAGATGTCTCCCGCCGGTATCAGATCGTTTTCCTGACCGTCCGACTCGTTTTTCATGCTCGCTATTCCTTCTTTAATAAGCTCCGGCACGGCCAGAAGATCGGAGTATACGAGTTGGTGGTTGGCGCTTCGTATGGCAAGAAAATCGGAGCGCTGCAGGTTGTGTTGGATCAGATCGGTCACTTTTTCGGTAAATTCATCGACTTCGGAGACATAAATCCGCTTCAAGGTATCGCCGTTGAGACGGTATATATTGTAACGATCGGAATAGGATTCCCCATTGACTAAATCATCCAGCCACTTCATTGAGTTGGACCCGTCGGGGGCATGGATATCCATATTATAGGTTGTAAAGTATCCAAGTCCGGCCCTTATCAGACGAATACCTGCCTCAAAAAGGTAAATATCACCCACATCAATCTCAACCGTTTCCTCAAACGCGGTAAGCTCGATTGAGAGATCACTCTGCTCGAGGCGTTTACAGGCCGAAACAATGTCGTTGAGCCTGGGCATGACATCATTTTCCACTATTTTCTGCACGAAACTGAAATTCAGGAAGCGTGGGAATGAGGGCGGTTGTGTTTGAGTCATAAGAATCTTTGGAGTCTCTGCCAAAAGCACCCTGCCAATCCCCTCGACTCCAAATTTATCGAATGTATTGGAAAGGGTGTTGCGTTTGGTTGATGCACGAGTTTTTCGGCTTAAAGATTGGCTTCTTGCCGTTGTTTTTGCCCTGGGAGAATTTGGGGTCGTTACTTCATAATCATAATAGTAATTATCGTCATAGTAATACTCATCGTAGGCCGTAAAATAGGCATCCAGAGAGTCGACGATTTTTTTCAGATCCGAACTTGTGTTGAGGGCGCAAACAGACGAAACTATAAAACCAATATTTGCCTTACCATGATTTGGTTTACTGTTTACCGCCGCGCCGAATGATCTTCGCAACGATTCGAAATCGGCATTGAAGATATCATTATAACCCTGGGCATTCTCAAGATTTTCAACCCGTTTTACGAGAAGGTTAAACAGCGAATCTATACCCGTTTCACTGACATCCGTATCGGAGTCGATATCGGAGGGGAGATCCTCAGGGTTATTCGAAGGATTAGACGGCGTTATGATAGGGTTATTGGGCTGATTTTGAGTCGGATTGTTTTTTTTCTCTTCCTCTTCCGATTTAGTCGGTAAACATGACTGCATAACCACAACGGTAACCGTGAGAACGCAGGACAGAAGGTAACGCAAACGCGGGGGCATAGCAACTCCTTTGAATGATTTTTATTTGACCGCCAAGCCGGATTTAACCGGCCCCATTTCATTTTTCGAATATATAATGATTGACGGAAATTTACAAGAGAAAGATGGAAGGTGGAAGATGGAAGATGGAAGATGGAAGACGGCAATGCCGTTGCATTAAGCTTTACCGTGAGAAACGCACCCCTTCCAAACCTTCCCCTTGGTAAGGGGAAGGCTTTAACGCTTTAATTTTGCGCCTCTCCTCTTACCAAGGAGGAGGCCGGGAGGGGGTGCGTTTGATCCGGTGGGTCACAATGTTAAGCTTACCGCAACGGCATTGAGGGAGGACGGAAGATGGAAGGTGGGAGACGGGAAACGGACTCGAATCTTTGAGGCTCTTTATCCTTCTGCTGCTAATCATTTATTTTGAAGCTACGTTGTTCTAACCTTCCCCGCTTGATAGGAGGACTAAGTCCATGTCCCAAATGAATCTGAGAAATATTGCACGGTGCAGTACCTTTATATCAATCCTCTTTGTTACCACCATATCCTTTGGCGAACCTATTTCTACGGAGGTTGTGGAGGAATCGATAAGCACACCCCGGACAAAAGAAAAAAAACAGTCACAGGAACAATACAAATCGATACGTGAGACCCCCGGTGACGATCAGGTCGCATCCAAGGTCAAAGCCGCACCTGTCGAACCTAGCGCAATGATGCTTGAGCCCGGGGAGGCGCTTCACCTGAGCACACTGCCCGATACCGGTTTTCTTAACGGCACATACTCTATCGATGATCAGGGGTTTGCCCATTTTCCAGTGGTCGGGATGATAAAAGTTAGCGGCATAGCCATACCAAAGCTTCAAGAAAAACTAAAAGAAGAATTTATCGACTACCTTCGCTACCCCACCCTGACCGTCAAACCGCTTATTCGGGTCAGCCTCATGGGTGGATTTGCACGACCGGGACTTTACTACATTAGCCCCCAGGCAAACCTCTGGGAAGCAGTTCGTATCGGAGGCGGCGTTCAGAGACGTGACGGTATAGAGAAGATGAAATGGAAACGAGATCGCGAACTGGTTACAAAAGATCTGGTCCCCTACTTTCAATCCGGCAAATCCCTAAGCTCCATCGGATTCGAATCCGGCGATCAACTCCAGCTAATAAACAGACCGGAGAAAACAGGATGGGAAATATTCAAAGGCGACGTCCTTCCCATGATCACCTTCGTGCTAAGCACCGCAAGCTCAGCCGCAACCGTGTACTTTGCCTATGATGCAATCAGGGATAATCGGTAGAAGCGATTCTCCGGGGCAAATACACCCCCTCCCAGCCTCCCCCTTGGTAAGGGGGA
>CAZPHU010000164.1:0-6374 GCA_964586285.1 uncultured Fibrobacterota bacterium
GAAGCATTGTTGCTTGGCACCGAGCGGTAACCGCCCCCTACCCGGCCTCCGGCCCCCCAAAAAATCAATTACCGATGCGCAATTAATCGGCCTCCGGCCACCCAAAAGAGCCTTTCCATTTGCATATTCTTCAGTCATCTTCCAATGAGCTCATGAGTCCATGAAAGTATTTCGCCTCCTTTTTATCAAATAACCCATACCAGTTATGTAATGTCTCATCGGAAAAGACTTTTAAATTCCCGACAACTTCACGGCTGAATTCAAGGGGAGCAATTCCCGATGCGGTTATTAATCTCTCATGATTGACGACAAGCGCATCTTTATAATGCTCTTCTCCTCTATATTCCGGGCAAAGCATCTTCAGGTACTCTTTATCGCTGCTTGTATGTGCCTTTGAATCGAGTGCACCATGTTTTGCCAAACCAAATGTTGCTCCGCAGATTGCGGCAACATTCATGTCGTTATCGATGAGCTCTTTGGATTTGATGAGAATCTCTTCTTGTTGATTGTCCAGCCATGTGTCGGCACCGGGAAGTATCAATAGATCTTCATTAGAGAAGTCCATTTCATTGGTTATGATATCGGGGATGATTTTGATTCCACCCATTGATGTTTTGGGATTTTTATCGTTGCTGACGGTAATTATTTGAAGGTTTTTCTTTGACGGTAAGAAATATCTCTTGCTGTTCAGCTCAGCGAGTAAAAATCCATATTCCCAGTCAGCCATAGTATCAAGGATGTAAAAGTATACTTTCATGCGAACTCCTTTTGAGGTGGTATATTCCCTTGTTTCTCACCACGTCAGCGGTGACCATAAGGGAATATACCACCTCACTCCTGACACCCTTATGTCAGGAGCTTTTGAAGATCGCTTATTTTGTTTCGCAGCCCCACTCTGACTTCCTCCGGCTCAATCCGAACAATATAATCGTTGACCGTGCATACCCAATTGATAAAGGTGAGCCAGTCAAAGTTTTTGTATGTCAATGCAACAAGCCCCTCCGGATTTTCCAGTTCGGATACAAACGACCAGTGCTGCTGTTCCCGTAACCACCGTGCCTGTTCCGGGTTCGAATACACCACCGCGTGGGTTGCCACCGGGGGCTCGGCGTGGTACTGGTGTTTTTCGCGCTTTCGCGCCCGGAAACGGGCTTTTGTCATTTTGGCTCGAACGATCCGATCGAGACGAAAAAGACGCCAGTCTTTTCGGGTGAGGCAGAAGGCCTCCAGATACCAGTTGTTTATTCCCGGTGCGTAAAACAGCTTCATCGGCTCGATTTGGCGGGTTTCCGGTTTTTCTCTTCTGAACGAGATGTATTCCAAATCTACACGGAATCGGTTCTTAACAGCAGATACCAGGAGTCGAAAATAATCATGAGAAAAAGGAATCACTGAGGACTTTGGAACGAAGTCAAGGACTTCCAGTTCTCGCAGATAATCTCTTCGTACATCTTCCGGCAAAACGGAATCTATTTTTCGTAAAGCGTTTAATGCCGATTTCCTGGAGCCGGCGCGCATATATGTTGTCAAAAATTTCAAGGCAAACCCCGCGGCAATCGCCTCCTCTTTTTCAAAGAGTAAAGGGGGAAGAAAGTAGCCCTCCTTGAGCTGATACCCGACACCTGCTTCGGATCGGATGGGAATTCCCATCTGGATAAGCGCACGCATGTCGCGATAGATTGTTCGCTCGCTCAATCCAAACTCCGTGGCGAGAATGTCTGCCTGAAACACCTTCCCGTCTGAGATTTTCAATAATATTGCAAACAGCCGGTCGATTCTGTTCATACATCTCTCAGTGGTCAAAAATTGTCGGTTTGTTTAACGCAGACTCCAGACTGTGCAGCCGCGGATAGCGACATCAGGCACTTTTTTCTACTATATTACGTGAGTAGTCTACAAGGAATCCGGTATGAGGAGTCACAATCGCCCCTCGCCAAGGCCATGGCCAATAGTTTCATGAATTATGATTGCGGGGGAGGTGTTTTTTAAGCGAAAGCTCAGTTTTTTTCTGGTATCTTTGTGTTATCTATGACCAGTGAATCGAAGAGGTCGAGACCGGGCATCATCTCAGAATATGTTGATCTGGATAAGTCTGCATCTGGAACAATCCCTTGATAATAAAGTCCCGCATTCGTCGCATAGACAAGTCGTAATTCAACCGGCTTGACATTCGGCCTTCCATGTATGTTGTACGCAGTAGGCACGCAAATTGAATAATTCCAGCTCTACACGGATGTAGAGCTGGAATGTTTTATCAATTATCACTCTCTGATTTTCATTGTGGCTTGAACCATATTGCTTAATGCTGGTTTTACCTCTTCCCATTTTCTTGTTTTTAACCCACAGTCAGGATTAACCCACATTTTTGACCTATTAACAACTTGAAGCCTTTCTTTTATCTGATCTTTAAATTCATTAATTGAGGGAACTCGAGGAGAATGAATGTCATATACTCCCGGCCCGATCTCATTTGTGTAATCCGTATCACAAAATATTTTCAGCAGCCTGTTCCCACTTCTGGCTGTTTCAATAGTTATTACATCAGCATCCATCTCCTCAATTGTTTTTATAATATCATTGAATTCACTATAACACATATGAGTATGGATTTGTGTTTCTTTTTTTGCCGAAGAAACAGCTAACTTAAAACTATCAACTGCCCACTGTTCATATTCAGTAACATTCTCTTTACGTAGAGGATAACCTTCCTTGAAAGCTGCTTCATCAACCTGAATTATTTTTATGCCCGCATTTTGTAGATCACTAATTTCCTCAGATAAAGCTAATGCGATTTGTTTCGCAATCATTGAACGTGGAATATCATTCCTTACAAATGACCAGTTAATTATTGTCACAGGCCCCGTAAGCATTCCTTTCATTATTTTTCGTGTTTTGCTTTGTGCATAAGAAATCCATTTCACGGTCATAGGTTCAGGACGGCTAATATCACCGTAAATTACCGGAGGTTTAACGCAACGACTACCGTAACTTTGCACCCATCCATTTTTTGTAAAATGAAACCCATCTAAAAGTTCTCCAAAATATTCAACCATATCATTCCGTTCAGGTTCCCCGTGTACTAAAACATCAAGGCCAATGCTTTCTTGGAATGATATGCAATCATCAATGTATTTATTAATTTCCGATTCATACTCATCGTATGAAACCCGATTGTTTTTAAAATCCAATCGAATCTTTCGAATTTCTGGAGTTTGCGGAAAACTTCCTATGGTTGTTGTGGGTAAAGATGGCAGTTTTAATTTTTCTTTTTGGATTTCTATTCTCTCATTGAAAGTACCTTCTCTTGAAAGAGACGAAATGCTTTTAATTTTCTTTGAAACAGCCTGATTCGTAACACTTTTTGAATCGCTTTTTGCTTTTAAAGCATTTCTGTTTTTCTCTAATATCTTTTGATCATTCTCTGATAAAGTTATCTCATGAAACACTTTTCCAAGGAAAGCCACTTCTTCAACTTTCTCTATCGCAAAAGAAATCCATGGCTTTATGTCATTATCGGGTTCATTTTTCACTGAATATGGAACATGTAGTAATGAACAACTGGTCGAAACAATTATTTGTTCCTTTGGAACATCTTTCGATATTTGATTTAAAACATTAAGAGCTTCTTCGAAATCAGTAACCCATATATTTCGTCCATCAACGATTCCTGCAATGAGCACTTTATTCTTAATATAATCAAGGGAATCAAGATTTTTCTTACCATGGACAAAATCAAGCCCAATACCCCAAATCGATGTCTTGGCAAGATGCCTAACTGCTTCGCAAGCATGTTCAAAATAAGTGTTTACAATAATTTTAATGTTTTTGCTGATAAGCGACAACTCTTCATAAGTGGTTTTTACCAAAGAAAGTTGCTTATCTGTTGGATTATTTACAAGAATTGGTTCATCAAACTGGATAATAATTGAATCATCCATTTTTTCCAGTTTTACTAACAATTCTTTGTAAATCGAAAGCGCTCTGTCAAAATAAACAAAAGGGTCTTCCCCGTTTTTAGTTTTTGATAATCCAATAAAAGTAATTGGCCCGACAATATTGATTTTTGTTTTAATACCGAGATCTTTTGCTTCTTGGTATTCGTTGATGATTTTTCGGGACTAAGTTGAAAATTTACATTTTCATCTAACTCAGGGACAATATAGTGATAGTTTGTATTAAACCATTTAGTCATTTCCATCGCCACGGCAGAATCATTTCCCCTAGCCATCGCAAAATAACGTTCAGTGTTATCCTCAATATTACGAAATCTTTCGGGAATAGCATTGAGCATTACTGTTGTATCCAGCATAGTATCATAATAGCTGAAATCATTTGAGCTTATTATGGCTATACCCTTATTGTTCTGATCAAGCCAGTGTTTTTTTCGTAATTCTCGTGCAACATTTTCAAGTTCTTTGAAATTGGTTTTGTTGGACCAGTAATTTTCCAAAGCATTCTTGAGTTCTCTGTTTTCTCCGATTCTGGGAAAACCAGTAATCATAGTTTTGTTCATCATTGTAATCTCCTTTTGTTTACGCGACAAAAATTGGTTATTACTACCATGGCATTCGGACTTAAAGCTTGCTTAAAAGCATCTCAATACCGTAGCGCGACTGTGCCTGATTCTCACAGGACTTCCCCATATACGATAGTACTCGTTTCTTCTTATACTAAAATATATAATGTTTTTTTTATTATGTCATATTAACCTCCATCTATCTGTTTTGCGAGGCCAAGGATAGCCGAGCCGCCCAAATTATACCTTGCACGCCCTTCGTGGTCAGCGCAGGGCCACCAGTTACCCGATGGCCCCGCCACAGACCTTCTTTTCCACCTTACATTCATATACATTTTTTTGACAATTCACAATCAAAAGTATGCATGTTAGAAAATAGATCGATATCATCTTTGATTTCTGAAATTCGCAAATAGTGTCATATTTTTGATACACACTTTTCATTCAATGTAAAGACATGCGTAAGGCAGCGTTGAAATCAGCGACGTAATCCTTCCACTTTGCACGGCTAAGAATAGGTCGCTGCGGTGGCAATCTGCTGTGCACCCGGTGTCGGTTTCACTGCCGCGGCGCTACTCGATGTCCCAGATAACCGCGAGGCTGTCACTGGAGGCGGCGAACACCTTACGTTGATCGCCCGAGATGCCGACGTTGTTGATTGGCGCTTCGAAACAGTCAAGAGCCATCATCCGCTCGCCGGTGTCCATATTCCACAGCGATGCCTGGCGATTCCAGGTGCCGACCACGACCATCGAGGCATCGAGGGAAAACGCGGCGCACTGGATCAAGAACTGCGTTTCGGTGACTTTTATGAATGCGCCGGTTGCCGTGACAAAATGGTTGATCGTGCCGTCATCCTGTGCAAGCAGAACGGTGGTCTTGTCGGCAGAAATAGCTATCGCCAGCGGCGGTTCAGGACATCTGTTGGCCTCGGGAATGGTACGCAGCAAAGCACCGCTTGCCGTGTTCCACAGCATGATGCTGCTGTCGGAAGAGGCTGTCGCCAGCATGGTGTTATCCAGGGAAAATGCGGCAAACAACACAATTCCGGTATGCCCGCGCAGGGTGTGCAGCAGACTGCCGGAAGAGGCCTGCCAAAGCCGGGTGGTCGAATCATTTCCGCAGGTGACCACCATTTGACCATCGGGCGAGAAGCGTGCATGCTTGATTCCTCTGTCGTGGCCGGAAAAGGTATGGATCGAATCGCCGGAAGCCATATCCCAGATGCGCGCGAAGCGGCTGTGAATGAACAGTAGCCGGTCGTTGTCGGGTGCAAAAACAGGGGAATGCGCGGATAGCCAGGAGTTAGTCGCAAATGAACGCAATTCCTGGCCTGTTTGGGTTTCGTAGATGCGGCTGCTTCCGCTTGCCGGTGATGCGGCAGCCAGATAGGCCCCGTCGTAGGATATGTCTGCCGTGAAATACTGTAGCGGTATTGGAAGTTCGATTGCCCCCTCGGAAATGAAAGTCGCTTCGACCCATCGGGTCTGGTCCATGATTACCCAGGCGGTGTCGCCGGAGTGTCGGTATGGATCGCGTAACCATTTGCGAAATCGGTAGCCGGGCTCGGGCACCGCCACAAGCATCACCGTATCGTGGCGGGTCGGCACGAAATACTCTTTGTCGGGGTGTTGCTGGATGGTGCCATGCGTTGCTTCGGCACGCAAAAAGACCGTCTCAGCAAATTGGGCAGCAATAGTTTTCGCGGTGTCCATGACCACCCATGCGCTGTCTTGTGAGGTGCGCAGCGTATCTCCGCTCCAGCCCACACAGCGGTAAGGATACTGGTATTTGGCAACCAGCAAGACCGTATCGGCCGAGGTATACAGGGGTTTTTCGGGGTAACGCCGGATTGTGC
>CAZPHU010000165.1:0-6362 GCA_964586285.1 uncultured Fibrobacterota bacterium
CAATACGGTGACGATTTCATAAATGCGATTCTATCCTACCTGTCGAATTAGAATAAAAAAGATCGAAAAATTCATGCAAGAAAAGTAGGAAATGGCGATATTCGTGTTTCAGCACAATTCACAAATCAGTCTCTTTGCTTAGGAGTTGTTTGGTCAAAAGCGTATCGGACGGCCTGAACCGCCATGGCCACCAGAATACCTGTTGTAATCAGGCCGATTCCCGCCAGAATAATAGATATAAGTTGTCCAGCGGTGGATACTGGAGTAATATCGCCGTAACCGACTGTCGTCGAGGTGATACAGGCAAAGTAAAGAGCTTGACCAAGTGGAAGATCTTCAGCAAAAGAAATCATTATACCCAGGATGAAAATGACGGAGAGTAGGAAAAGCCACAGAGGAGCGGTAAGCACCAGTATTTGTCTGAAAATCCGTATGAATTCGAATGTAAATTTCACTCAAACAATCCCGTCACCCGTCTACCATCTTCCGTCTTCCTAAAGCTTCTTCAAGTCTTCGGCGCTCTGGATCAGTTCCGCCTTCTCCTGCTTTTCCTGTTCGATCATCGCCTGGAAAACTTCCCGCGTCTCATAGGGGGCACCCACATTATTTGCCATGCGCTCGAAAAACCGTATCAATCGCTCATCCAGCTCCATGGCGATCTTTGTCACCTGATCTATGTCCATATCGTCTTCAATCTCGATTCCCTCCGTGGAGAGTGTCTCTTCGTCGGGCACATACTGATACCAGGTATTTTTAATCTTCTCCCGAGCTTGAGTGTCGTATTCTTCCAGTGCCTGAGCAAATCGCTGCTCGTGGCGCTGAAGATATCCCAGCAGAAGTTTCACTCTTTGCTGATCCGCTCTGCCGCTAAGCCGTTTGTAGATTTTGCTAAGCCTTCGATGAAAATCGGCGACTATAGCAAACACATCCTCTGTTCTTGCATAATCTCGCATAATCACTCCTTAATTTACCGGCAGTTTTTCCGACCAAAAGCAATTGTGGCAACAATGTAGCAATCGCCGCGCCGGCGGAGAAAAAATCAAGACATAAGCGAATCAAGGATGATGCGAATCCGCTCGCGGTTTTCTTCATCGGTTTGGGTAAACCGCATGCCCAGGTAAATATCCTTACCACCGGGACTCACCGGACGGCTCCATAGAACATGACTGGGGGATTCAAAGGATATCTTTTTGTGTCTGATTTTAACATCCACAACTATAGAGCAGTCGCTGTGCACCGGAGGAGCCTCTCTTACCGTAACGCACATCCCGCCCTCGCTGATGTTTTCGCATGATACACACTTGATCGCATGATTGCGAATGTTTATGCGTGCCGTTGCCTTCAGTTTTACTCGCCTTTGAGTCCGACGTTCTCTCATTTGCCCTGTCCGTAAAAACTAGTGTTTGTACGATTTGCTGATTGCATTTTTTTTAAAGATACATCCATGCATGGTATGACTGGGGTTTAATCTCCGACAGGCATTAATATGCTTGCGTTTTGAGTCGGGATAGAATACAATTAGGACATGTGCCACCTCGAGCAGTTTCTATGAATCAGAACAATACTCTCATTTTGATCTTCTCAAGCCGGGATCGAATACGCGAAATTCTCACACTCGGATTGCTTCAATGCCGTCTTCAGGTGATGCAGGCCGATACATCCTCTGTTGCCGTATTGAAAGCAAATCAGTTCGTTCCCGCCTTGATCATTATCGATATATCCTCCAAAAACCTTCACGATTTATTGATCGTAAATCGTCTGTATCATTGCGAGCGGACCCGCAAAATCAAAGTCATTGCCGTTGTGCCTGCATGCCTAAAGGCACCTCTTGAAAAAAAGATCGCTGAATCCCAAATCCCTGACTCATCCGACAACCTTCATATGTTGGAATACCCCTTTAATTTCTCCACCATTCTTCAACACATAAAGAACATGCTCCAGCTTAAATCACTGCAAAACGGGGACCGGCGCCAGGAAACCGTAGATCGAATAAGACAAAATTACAACCTTGCGCAAAAACTACTGGACAATTCTGTTCCAACCGATCAGAAGCTTGCCGATATCGCCGAAGGTATTCAGAAACAGTGGGCATTTCCTTTCACTGTCATAAAAGCCCTTGATATTATCGGTTCCAGGGACAGTTGTTGTTCGGAGCTTGCACGCTGTATCAGCGCGGATCCTTCCGCCTCGACCTCCATTCTGAAGGTCGCAAATACTGTCTTTTATGCCGGACGGCAGAATAGAATAAGCGACTTACGAGAGGCGGTCGTGCGATTAGGATTTCAGCAGACCAGAAACCTGCTTGCCTGTTTGGCTCTGATTGATCTGACAAAAAACGTCTACTGCAACACCGGATTTACCCGAACGGAATTTTGGCTTCACTCCCTTAGCGTCGGTCTTATTGCAGAGCAGCTGTGTGATCAGTGCCGGTTCCGGCGGCCCGAGCTGGCCTTTGTGGCGGGGTTGATCCATGATATCGGCAAAATTCCCATGGACAACCTCTTTGAGGATCTTTTCGCGACTCTTCTGGAGGAAACTGTTTCGCAAATAGTTCCATTCTATCAGACCGAAAATCGTGTGCTTGGCTTCAATCATGCCGAGCTGGGGCATTATTTGACCAGAAAATGGAATTTTCCCCACTCGATTTCCGGCACCATACTCAATCATCACAGGCCCCAAATGATAGATAATTCCTTCCCGGTTACAGATAGAATTTTGCAAAGTGCTGTTTTTGTCGCAAATATGATATCCAAATCGCTTCACATGGGGCAAAGCTGCGACAACGTTCTTTATAAGATCCCCGCCTCAATGCTTCGTGAACTCAAAATTCCAAGAGGCCCGTCGGACAAGTTCATGAACACTGTTATAAGAAGGATCAACACCCTCGCCAAATATCTGAATATCTCTATCAGGCCCCTTACAAACATTCCTTCCGAGATTCACGACAAATCCGGGCACATCCTGTTTGTTCATGGAAGTCACCCTCCATATCATCCCCTAACGGCGGCACTTATGACCCAGGGATACAAGGTCCGGATCTCATCAACCATGCTCTCGGAGGCCGATCCGGATATCAGAGTGATTATATCATTGCCTGAGCCCGGAAGCCCACTCGATATCGTCTTGTATGAGGATGATATCAGGGAAGAAAGGAATCAACGAATCCTTAAGATATTCATCATCGATATAAACTCCCCGCAGATCGACTCAAATACCTCTACCGGAAAAGATATGGTCTTTATTCATCAGGACCATCTCGATGTCAGACATCTATTGAATATTCTTGATCGATTTCATGGATATGTTGTCAAACCCCCGGGAGCCCATATTCAGAATCAAGATTCGGATAACTCATAAGCTCCCTGCAGATCTAAAGAGCTGATTCTGTACGCTAAGATCAACTCCTTGAATACCTTCATCATCAAATAACTCCTTTGCAAATATCATGAGATGTATGGTCGTATTAAAATGTTGACCAAGTTGGTGAACAATGTATATGTTACTTAAGAGCATTCCTCTTCGAATCATCAGGTCGGATTTTCATTCCGGTTAAAATTCTAAAAGGATCATCCGTGAACATAAATCAAATATCCGGTGCCGAGCTTGGGGCACATATCAGAAGCTTCTTCGAAAATGACCTGGTTGGTTTTCATATCTTCGGACCCGATCAGATCATAGCAGATATTAACGATCGAGAACTGGAGATGATCGGATACGACAGGGAAGAGTTAGTCGGTAAGAAGACATGGGCCGACCTGATTGTGCATGAACAACGCTCCCGCTTTGATTCCCACTGGCGCCATATCCTCAACGGTAAACGGGTCCATAATCTGGAGTATACCCTGCTTCACAAGAGCGGCAGCCATGTGCACGTGATCCTCAACGCGGTAGGAGTGTATGAGAGCGATGGTCGGCTGATAAGCACCTGCGGGTGTGTGGTGGATATCTCCCAGCGCAAAAATATCGAACGTGCCCTGGTTCACAGCGAAGAGAAATTTCGCTCGATGGTTGAGACTGCTCAGGAGGGGATATGGGTGCTTGGCCTGAACGGGGAAATTCAGTACGCGAACAGACCAATGGCATCGATGCTGGGCTATAGTGTTCAGGAATTGACCGGAAAAGCGGTAGTGTCGTTGTTGGAAAACGAGGCTCAAAATTCTCTCCCCCGTCACCCTGAGCCAAGCCGATCGGGTATTAGGGAGCGTTATCTTAAGCATAAAAACGGGGCGCATGTCTGGGTGCTTGAGTCTCAGAGCGTTCTTCGCGACGAGTTCGGTAACATGACCGGAATTCTGGGCATGATGACCGACCGCTCTGCGCTTGTTCTGGAAGAGAATCGTCAACGTCTGGCGCTTGAGATGCTTCATCTGCTCAATCGTGCGGATAATCCGGGTGATGTGATTTCGCGTATGCTGGATCTGATAAAGGAGTTTGGGCATTTCGACGTGGTCAGTCTTCGGTTAAAGGATACCCATCTCGGAGAGGGGGGACAGGATCTGTACAGACTGGATTTAAGGATAGGAAGTGATTGTGTCTGTGGAGATCATATTTGTAAGGAAGCGCCTCGGTTTGAAAGTCTGTACTCCATGCACCGAAGTGTCTGGAGGACAAGCAGCGAAATCCCCGGGGAGCCTTTTTCGGCGGACTGGAAGATATTTGGCTGCTGCAGAACCGCCGGGTATGAATCGGTGGCACTCATACCGCTTAGGTCGGTTGATTCGGTTATAGGATTTCTCCAGATTTGCGACGCGAGAGCCGGGTTGTTTTCCAAGGAGGATATCGAGTTTCTGGAGGGAATAGCAAGCAGTATTGGAATCGCACTGGATCGGCTGAACAATCAGCGTCTGCTTCATTTGCGCTCAGAAGAATTAGAGCGTGCCAACGGCTTGCTTGTCCAGAAGAATAAGTCGCTTGATGTTGCCAATGAGAAGCTTCGCCGGGCCAACGTGGCAAAAAGCGAATTTGTTTCCAAAGCCTCCCATGAGCTTCGCACACCACTGTCGACCATGATCGGCTTTACTCAGACGCTTCTGGCCAGGGATCTGGATTTTGATATCGACAGTCAGCGGCATTTTCTCCAAATCATCGAAAGTGAAGTCAGGCGATTGGATAAGCTTTTGCACGACATGCTTGATCTGTCCAAAATGGAGGCCGGAGCAGTAGTCATGCGAACCGAAACATTCGATTTGCAGAAGCTTCTTATGGAAACGACAGACTTTCTAAATGCCGGGTCAAAGGTTCCGATTACCTGCAGTATCGCTTCGGGCGAGAGGTGCTTGATCAGGGCGGACAAGGATCGATTGAAGCAGGTTGTGATTAATCTCATAACCAACGCACAGCGTTTCACCGCAGGAGATAAACCGGTGGAGGTGACCTGGAGTGTCCAAGGGGACTGTGTGCGCGTTTCGGTAAGAGATCATGGGCCGGGAATCAGTATAGAGCAGCAGAGGCGAATTTTTGATCGTTTCTATCGGGGCCACAATCCGGCAAACAGTCAGGGTAGTGGTTTGGGCCTGGCAATTGCACAGGAAATAGTGCAGTCTTTTGGCGGCAGGATATGGGTTGAATCGACTCCCGGCGAAGGTGCTTGTTTTTATTTCACAGTTCCCAAAGAGGAAACAGTGCCTGCATCACAGTAACAGATAAAGAACAAATAAAGGGTACATATAAAAAAGGAGATGCTGGATGGACAGAGCAAAAGTGGAACAGGTCATAGAGCAGATCAGGCCGTATCTTCAGAGAGACGGTGGAGATGTCACGCTGGTGGATGTTACCGAAAGCGGTGTCGTTAAGGTGAACCTTAAGGGGGCGTGTGCCGGTTGTCCCATGTCCCAAATGACTCTCAGCCAGGGAATCGAAAAGGCGCTGAAAAAGCAGATACCGGAGGTGAGCAAAGTAGAAGCCGTTTGATCGGCGGATGAAAAAACGGCTCTGTCGGTAGATATCGGTTTTAAATTTAAAAAGGATCGGCTCTTTTGGGGCGGTCCTTTTTTATATGCTCGAACATTTAGGTTCGGAAATGTATATTGAACCCCGGCACTGCAGTTAAGACAGATCGCGGCAATGGTATTGACGCCGGATCTGTTGGTGCCGTCATGCTTTCTTTGCCCCAATGGATAATTGTTTTAGCCTGGTTTAGACCCTTGAGTCCACGATTCCGCCGGTTTTGAGGTATAGACAAGGGCACCAGGGATACAGACACGGTTACCAGGGGTACAGACACGGGCACCAGGGGTAAAGACACGGGCAGAAGACGACCAAACACCGACAGCCGTGACCTATACAAAATTAACCGCAGTATACGAACCGCTTGCCTTAACGTCTATACAGCAGGGCTCAAGCCACACCAACACTGCCGCCGG
>CAZPHU010000166.1:0-6331 GCA_964586285.1 uncultured Fibrobacterota bacterium
TGCTTCTTGCAAAGGGCGCCGATACCAGCCTGCGATGCAAAGAGGGAAAGACCGCTCTGGACTATCTGCCTTCGTGGGAAAAAGATGCGGTCAAGGAAAAAATAACCGGGATGTTTTCGGCGCCGCGGGGCAAAAGAAGCACACACGAAAAGGAAGGGTGTAAATGACACGAAGAAACGAATGCGCGCCGGATTTCACGATTGAGCCGGTTGTAAACGACATCGGCAGTTCGTTCGCCACAGCTCGTGCGCCATAATGTGGTTTGTTGGTATACCGCAAACCATATATGTGTCTGGTTTTTTATCGATATTGCTTTTTTCTTTTCGAGTTTCCGAGCAACAGAGCAGATATGCGGTTTTTTCGAAAAAAAGCGAAAAAACCACTTGTCCGCGGTGCATTTGAGAAAGAGGCGATGCGATCGGGGTGTTTCGAAGTCGTCGATGACGGCTCTGAGGAGTATACTGTGGATCTTACAGTCGTTGAGCAGGATACACGTGGGCCGTATTCAAAATTTTTCTACATGTACTTTGCTGTATATATTTATGGATACTGATTGGGACAGAAGGCTGGGCCGGGAGGGAGTTCAGTTGCCCTTAAAATGGATTTAAAACAGGGAGATAAGACGATTGCCAGTGAAAAGTTTTCCTCTTATACCACTACCGATATGCTGCGAGGGAAGAATAACGTCAAGGAATTGCGAAGAAATTTCTTGATCGGAATGGTGGAATTGGTATCTTTTGCATTTGAAGAGTGTATCGAAAATGCGGTTTACACGATAAATGCTCAGATTAATGCACCGAATTAAAGAGGAGGAGCGTTTATAAGACGGGTGGGATAAAGAATAGACCGCAACGCGTAGCGCAGAGGTGCGTCCACCATTGCCTATAATTTCGGCCTATGCGGATGTTTTTAGATGCTTTCTTTCGTTAACGAACACGAAACAATGAATTTGACTTGCCTTCTGATACGTCGCTACTTCGTGGCCTGTGAAGGATTTTCTTTGGACGAAACCCTGCTGCAGCCGATCAGTCCGCCGCCCAGCGAGGCGGCAGCAAGTGCGGCGGTGGAGCGTGCGCATCTGGAAAGAAAATTGCGCCGTGTCGAATCGAACGAATCGGTTACATCGCTACTGCTTCTGTGAATAAGCCTGGATGATTTTTTAACCGACATTCGGTCACCCCCCATTCATCTACAATGAAATCCGGAGCCCGGTGATAGTGCTGCAATATATATGTCAGGAAACGTATCAAGGGCAACTCTGTATTCCGGAAGCGATGCTATTGCAGGTCCTTTTTCTTCTGCTCAAACTCCTGTTTATCGATCTCCCCGCGGGCGTAGCGTTTCTTGAGAATGTCCAGCGGCGTATCATGCGAAGATCCGCCGGCCTGCATCCCTGTGTCGCGGTTTTGAGCCATTCTCACCGCAACAACGATCAGCACCGCTATAAGCACTATCCACAGTATAATCATAATTCCGCCTCCCCAGCTCCATTGCATGTGATCACCCCAGTGCATAGGATACCTCGCTTTCGGTTGTGGGTGTGTTTCTGACACGCAGAGCAGAAGCAAAGATTATGCCTGCCTGATGGACCCATCGCAAAAGAGATGCTGAACTTTCAAAAATGTGCTGAATGAGGTTTGATGCTGTGGGATGGGGTTATTTATCAAGTATTGACTCCCGGCGTCTGATAGTCATGAGGCGATTATATGAGACACTTCCCGTCCAAGTAGAATCGATACAGATGGAGTTGAAACTTACATAACTTGGACAGCAGCAGAACCAATTCTGTAAACCTGGTTCTGGGAATGGAGGAAAATGTGGGCAAATATTAACTTAAACGAGTATTTCTATACAGAATGGCAACTAATTTGGACAGCAGTGAGATGATTTATATAAAAAAGAACATTTTTAACAATCTAATGATTCTCTTCTTTTCATTGACTTTCGTAACCAATCTTTTTGCCCGGTAAACCATCTTGGTCGATCGCTTCAGAGACGTTCCAAAAACTTACGATTACCTGATCATAACTTCCGACATGTTCCTTGGATGTGCTCAAGACCTGGCAGTTTATAGAAACGAATACAGCTCGGATGATGACAATAACGCGGGGATTGTTTCGTTGTCGCATATTTTCGATGAATTAGGGAATCGCCGGATGAAAAACCTACGGATATTATCAGAACAGCGGTCAGCTGGGCAAAGGAAAACTGGCGGGGTGATCTGAAATATCTTGTCCTGATCGGGGACGATTCGGTTGGAGTGCCTTCCTATTTGGTTAAAGAAGATATACGATTACATATCAGAAATCCCTATACAGATCCGGATACAATATCCGCAGATACTAAACTTTACTATTCGGATGATTGTCTGGTGCTTGCCGATTCCTGCATCCTACCTTCCTTCTCTCCCGATCCGCAAGTAGTCGTGGGAAGAATTCCCTGCGAGACAGGATCTCAGTGCTCTGACTATATCCGCAAGGTAATCTCTTACGAGTCGGATAAATCGGGCGCCTGGAGGAACAAAGTTATGTACGCCGCTGATGATCTTTATCAGAATGATAACCTCGACCATCACGGAGTATCATTTTGTAAAATCTTGTATTTCATTGTCAGAGAAAAACCTCAAGGCATTCTTCGGTTCACAGAATTTTCTCTCCCTGTTTCCCAGAGACGAAACAGGAACACATTCGGCGGCGGGGGATCGGTATTTTGATCTTGTCAACAGAGGAGCCGGTTGGACAGTATACTTTGGCCACGGCCATCCCGCGCAGCTGTCGGACGAAAAGTTTCTTGACGCATCACAAAGCGGACGTTTCGAAAACATCGATAAGCCGACAATTTTCTTCTCGATGAGCTGTGAAAATGGAAACTTCCTTAATCCTTTACAGCAATCCATGTGTAAAAGTTTTCTTTTCGCTCCGGGTGGAGGAGCAATCGCCTACATCGCAAGTCCTGTTATACAGTACCAGTCCTCAAGTGAGGGATTTGCAAAAGCCTTTTTCTCGAATCTTACAAGGCATGCAAACACGAGTATCGGTAATGCCATGTTGCTTGCCAAAAGCAGCGAAGGCTCTAGTATGGCCCGGTATTTTCACCTTCTGGGCGACCCGGCGATTCAGCCTCTGCGCAGCGGGCCGAGCCTCTTATCCGAACGCCTGAGTAACGACATTAAAATTTCCTGCTCCGAATCCTTTTCGGGACATTTTTCCCTGGAGCTTCTGTCTCCCGATACAGTCAGATTGCTTGATGATACCACCAAAACTTTGGTTTTCAAGAAAGCCGTGCATGCGGACTCGGGCACATTCACCGATGAATTCGTAATGAATATCCCTGTAGAACTTGCACAAAAGGATCTTACCGCAAGGGTGTTTTGCTGGAATGATTCGCAAGAAAGCAGACTTAGTTTCGATATCCAATCATCGGCATCAGTTACCGGCAGATACAATACATCTTCACCCGAGCTTATAAACATCAAAACTGTCGGTTCCAATCTGGTTTTTTCTTTGCCGCAGGTCCCAAAGGCTTCCATTGTGCGCATATACTCATTGCAGGGGCGACTCATTTACCGCGGAAAAGGCATCCCGGGAGCCCGCTTTGTTTCCATTCCCCTGCGACGCATCGGACTCTCCGCCGGATATTACATTGCAACCTTGGAGAATGACAACATGCATGCATATTCGAAATTCGGCTACCATCCGCATTAAAGCTGTCGCCGTCCGCTTATTTTTGCCACATAAATTTTGGGACTGTGAAAATCATTTAGACGGGGTTGCCACTTCGTTTCGAATGTTTTAATAACATAGGGCATGAATGTTCGATAGTTGCCTGCCACACGCTCGCCGTGAACCCAACCACTGGTATAACGTTCGCTGAAAACCAGATACTCGATTCCACGCGCACGCAGCGAGTCCAGGGGCTGGGCGCCCAGGTACCACTTCTGGAGCGCGACAGTGAATCGGGTAGTGTCCAGGCAGGGCGTTTTAATAATCTCTCGGGCAATGGGCCGATCGCCGGGCAGATTTTTTTCGATCCATTGCCCGGCAATCTCACGAGTATCGCGGCCGTGGAAATTAACAAATATAGACCCAAGCTCCCGGCCGTTAAAGATTATTAGCAGCAATGGCAGCAGCCATAAAAGCCGCGGCCGTTTGATCGAGTAAAGGAGCTTCGATATCCCTACAGTGCCCACAAGGTAGAGGGGCAGAAAGATATTCATTATATATCGATCGGATTTGAGTCCCGATCCTCGGGCAAAGGTCAGAACAAGCCAGGTACCAACGATAACCAGTATAAGTGGACGCAGCTTTTTGAATCGAAGCCAGTTTAGAGCCGTTCCCGCAAGCAGCGCGGCCAAAACGGGGAAGGAGAATTGATGCAAAAACGCCTTCGGATAAACGTACCAGTTTGAAAGATAGCTACGCCCCGGGCGAAATACCTTTCCGCCGGGTTCCTGAAAGGACAACACTTTATTAAGAGGCAGAGCAATCGAACGCCCTAAAAGCATATGAATATTGAGCAGATAAAAAACCGCAATCGATACGACACCGCAGGTCAGTCCAAAAATCACCAGCCTGCGGATCGAAATTCGCTTTTGGGTGAACGCAGTGCCAAGGGACCACAGGTATAGAATAATAAATATTGCGCCGTTTTCTTTGACTCCTGCCGCCGCACCTACCAATGCGGCTCCGACAAGCACGGAGCGCAGGGAGGCAGGATTGAATCTGAAAAACGCATGGTAGGGTATGAGAAGACAAAAAAACGAAAGCGCACTCTCACGCGTTCCGTAATGTGAATACAGGTAGCCCGCTGGAAGCAGCAGGGCCGAAAAGGTAATTATAAGAGCGGCGTTTTCCCAAAATCGCCGGTTGCGTTGTTGATCACGGCTATTTGATAGTGTTTCATTATCAATCCCAGAGTGCTCTGGTATGAGGAGCCGCCGAACCGTTGCATACAGCACGGCCATGGCGCCGACATAAAACCCAAACGATACCACGCGCGGGGGGATATAGAACCACGGCGAGGCGGCATTAACCCAGGGGTTGCCGTATTCATAGAAGAGGTTGTAAAACTCGGCATAGGAGCCGAATATTCTGAGCAGATAACCGGCCAGGAAAAGCAGCACATAGGAGAAGCAATAGATCCAGCGGATGCCAAGAACATAAGAGGAAGCTCGGAACGGCTGCCCATCCAGCAGTTTCAGCGTATTAAACGACTCGATAACGACACAGTATTCATCTGGGTGAAATTGGTGAGGAAGCCCAAATCCTATTCCGGAGAACTGGATTCCAAGCACAATCGCAATCAGGGCTAAAAGAATGAGTGAGAGCGGGGACTGGGATTTTATATCCGGCATTTTCATAAGTGTACCAACATTTGTAATTACGCTGCCGAGGGTCGAGATCGATTAGTTGCGCACGGCTTAAGCCTGGGATTAACTGATGGCAGCTGTCCTGTTAAAAAGGCATGCGTCTTTGCTCAATTATAGGACCTCGGAACCGGGCCGTCAATGTAAGATACTACCATCAATGAAGTTTCACATCAAAATCTGACTTTTACTATCACGGCAAAGGGATTTCCTGCCGGCATGATGCATCTGCAGCATGTGCATGGATTCAAGGACGGTAGTGATGCGGTATGCGCCGACAGCGCACAGGATGTTAACAATGATGGAATAGTGAATCTTATGGAAACGCAACTGGTATCCGGCATTACCTGATTCCGCTCCATGACAACCCGCTGAGTCTCGATCTTCTCAGCCAAACCTATCCAAAAGCAGGTGATGACGGTACTGTCAGCTATCAGAAGACGTATTTACAATTGCTTAATGGCTTCAATGCACTTTTTCTAAACGCTTAATCCTGATGTTTTTCAGATCTTTTATGAGGATAGATTCTTTTGAAATAATACCCGCACCATCCATTAGTTTAATCGCTTCAAAAACAGAGGTTAAGTGCATATATGTTATTGAAATTTTGTTAGATAGGCTTGGTCCGACCCCGCTTGCTCCACAAAGACCAGCAACTTACACTGCGAGTCTCCGAACAAGTTTTATTACGGATGCCGGTGAAATGGTGATATGTAATAACGCCGAGCTGATGGAGCTTAATTTCGGATTTAAAGGATTTGTTAAGAGTACCCAACCGATGCCTGAGGCAAGTACGCCTGAATAGCAGAGAATAAATCTCGAATGCTCCGGGCAAGCCGATGATTGGTGCGATACCGAAGTCTTTCGTTACGTGTTGCGCGCCTGGCAGGACAATTCCCGCTCATATATACATATTTCCGGCGTAATCATCCCGAATTGATACAAAAATGAATCAAATGTTGAGTC
>CAZPHU010000167.1:0-6303 GCA_964586285.1 uncultured Fibrobacterota bacterium
CGGACCAGTATGTATTTCGCATGGATTTTACTATTGGCATTATACTTTTTTTACCCTGTTCCGGAGAAATGCCGTCAACAGTTATACCTGATAATGTCCAAAATTAGAACATAAAGATTTAATTAAGGCTCAAAAGATGCAGATCGTGATAAAAAGCTGGGTGCATAAATTCCGTACAGCTTTCATTCAGGAGGTGAATAAATGAAAGTACGTTATTTGCGACAGTAGCAAAGACACTATTTTTCTTGTAATCCAACCGATTTCAGGAGTATGTAATGGAAAACAGAATGACTTGGGAAGAGATGAAACAGCAATTCCCCAACGAATGGTTACTCATTGTGGATTACAATACTGTTGAAAGCGGCCATGTTCAGGCAGGATTTGTCGTCAGACACTCGCCCCAGAAGGACGAGGTTTATCGTTTACCTGCCATAAATAGACCGGCAGCCTTTAAGTATACTGGAGAAAGCACATTTCCCGGAGGCTGGCGGGCTCATGCCGAACATCATCATTTTTAATACAAAAGCTCCGTATATTTATCTACCGATTCTGGTTACTTCGGCTCATTGTATCCGGTATGAATTCGATGCCATCTTCGACACGGGTGCACCACGGACGGAGTTTTCGGATCGCTCGCTGAGATATGCGGAATTCGCTGAATCTATTCCAAAAGTGACTATCGCGAATGGATTGCAAATCCAGCATAGCAGAATAAATTTGCCCCAAATACAAATTGGATTTCCCGGCGCTCTACTCGAAATTCTGTGCGGGATCACGGGGACAGTTCTCCTGATCATAATGCTGCTCTCGGGTGCAAGTCAAATGTTACGTTTATGCCCAAACCTACAGCATAGATGCATTTCAAATTCAAGAAAACTCCGGGACAAAGAATCCCAACACCGAGACATTCGTTTCACGCGATTTGAGGCGTTGTCCACTCGGCATGTTCGGGCACGGGACACAAAACCGGGGTATTTTCGAAAGCGTTCGCGGCTTGTGCAGCGCGCTTCTATAAAAACAAACGAACTCTGTCGCAAAAAGGAGAGCCGATCTCAATGTATTCGATTCTTTCCCGGGCGTTTTTGCCGGTACTGACGCCGTTTTTGGTCATGGCTGCTGTCAGCGGCTATGTGAAAGACGCTGAAACTCGAACGCCTCTGTCCAATGTAATCGTAACAGTCGATAAAATGTTTCTGTACGACACTACAGATACGCGGGGAAAATTTTGGTTGGCTTACACATCCGTACGAAAATCGGCGCGTGAGGCTATTGCTATAAAACCCTCGATCGGCAGCCGCGGCGCACTTCATTTTGCCCTGGATAAAAAAACGACGGTATCTATTCGCGTGTATTCATTGCGGGGGCGGATCATTTTTAGCGAACGCCAAGAGTTTGATCGGGGAACGCATGCAGTCTTCCCTGGTATTCCCGCCGCCGGACTTTATCTGTATACGGTTCGAGTTGGAAACGCAAATTTTGTTTTTAAGCACCTGGCAATTCAGGCATCTGGCCGAGCGCCTGGGAAGGCTGTTATTTCGCGTATGCTCGGCCGGTCGACCAGTCTTTCAAAGCAGGCAACCAAAGGTGACACGTTGTTATTTGAAAAAAGCGGATATCACCCCAAAAGGATTCCCACCGCGGAGGTGCTTGCCAACGACGAGGTTTTTCTTGAGCCGGTCAAACTTGCCGACGGCGTATCGCCGGGAAAGTGGACAATCTGCACCAGCCAGGGCGAGGAAATGTATGTATATGTTAATCACAACCGACGCTCCGTCGATTCGGTGGTCATTCCGGTCAGAATGAACTGCATTTCGAGTTCCAAAGTGTTTACCTTCAATGCCACGGGGCCCTTTTCGATTCCCGAAAATGGCGCGGTGTCCATTGGTGACACCATCGCCCTGAACTTTTCCGGTTCGTTACTGAGCGGGGAATTTTCGATATCGGCGCGCATTGCCGAAACAAACGCGACGCCATGCGAATGGACCGAAGTTTACAACACAGGTACAGCGATGATGTCCCATTATTCACATGTTTACAAATTGGGGGGAGTGGTAAAATGCTCGTCCCGCTACTTCGCCCTGAAAATCAATATGCCGCATGGAAGAGTCGAGGTGATTCCAGACAAAGCTTTTTACCTGCCGGGCGATGCTGTTTCCATCAGGCCCCTTGCGGATTCTACCCATACCTTCCGGGGATGGGAGAGGGATGATGATCCGCAGAAACCGCGAAACAGTCAATATTGGCGTACTTACATGGATACATCCAAAACCTTTACCGCCCGCATGGTACCCAATCACCGGCTTACACGAACCACCGACTTCGGCTATTTCAATATTATCAGCCCCGAGGAGCACCGTGGATACCTGTTTGCCGAGGGAGACACTGCGGTCTGCGTCACAAAAACTGAAAATGAATTTCACCGCTTCCTACACTGGAGCGGCGATACGAGCTGGACATCGCACGATACGGCATGGATCGTCATGGATGACGACAAGTCCATTGCCGATGTATTCGTAGAGGTTTACCGCTGGAGATCCGATAACAGTCCCTGCGGAGACGTTTATACGACATCATCCAAAGAGTATTTCGCCAAGGGCGATAACGACACCATATGCGTGATCGCCGTACCCGAGGAAGGAAGCATCTGTACGGGATGGACGGGATCTTACTGGAAAGCGTCCGGCGATACTGCCTGGGTAATTATGGATACGACAAAAAGGGTCAGTCCTCGATTTGTCTCTCTTCGTAATCTGGTCTCATTCAGCGACAGCAGCGGCAATCTATTCGGGCCGGCGGCGCTGTCTTTCGACAATAACCGTGTCGCGTATTTTGCATGCAACCAGGTTCGCTGTCTCGATGTGCCAACCCGAGCAACTCTATGGGAAAAAAGACACCACTTCTCCTGCAAAACGCTGGAATTCTCACCAGACAACGCTATGCTGGCCGTGCCGCGACTAGGAGGATCGACCATATTTGGTGGAAACGGCGTTTTGCTTCTGGATGCAGAAACCGGTGATTCTCTGCGATTACTCGACTCCACGGGCACACCGGATCGAGCGGTATTTTCGCCCGACGGCGAAAAAATCCTGACTGCTTCACCATATAAAATGTGGGATATTGCCACCGGGGCGCTGCTTTTTACGTTCGAATCATCGTTGGAAGGAATTATTGCCTTCTCACCCGATGGTAAAAAAATGCTTCTTTGCGACAAGGATACACTTGAGGTTCGGGATAGCGATTCCGGATTGCTTCTTCTGACAATCGCTCGTGAGAAAAGGGATGATATTATCGCTGCCAGATTCACTATCGATGGCGAATCTATCGTAGCAGCGACCCATTATGCATGGTTTATGCGCTTTGATGCCGGCGACGGGACGCTGCTATCTAAGCTGAAGCTCGAGCAACCTATGGATTATATATCGCGAGCATCATTTTCACCAGATGGCTCAAAGGCAGCCATCGGCTTTTCGATGAACAGAGGCTATGATCTACAATATCATATCCTCAAAGTAATCGAAAGCGAGACCGGAGAGCTGATTATGAATCTTGACGGGCATAGCGAAGATATTGTAGCGTTGGCGTATTCTGATGATGGCACACGACTGGTTTCGGCGCAGAAGGCCCGCGAATGGAAAATGGAGGATGCGGTCATTGTCTGGGATATGACGCAGGATCGCTGATTTCCCCGGTATGGCAGCAAGCGAAGGGCGGATTTGTCTATGTTATGTATGCCCTTACACCCATTAAAATTGGTGTAAGAATGCGCAGTGGATAATAAACTCCGATATGGTTTACCGTTTGTTTCGCTGGAAGTTGAGTTCCGCGAAAAAAGGGCTTTACTTGATCTGGTTCTAATTGACACCGGTTCTGCGTCAACCATCTTTGGCATAGACTCCCCTGGACCGAGAGGTGTTTATCCTGAACCAACCGATGCCCTGCGCACAGTTCGTGGCGTTGGTGGAACCGAAGAGCTCTTTAGGAAGACTCTGGGTTCGTGAGGTTGTCTGACTGGCGCCTAAAAGGGTTCACTACTGAGATCGTAGCAATAATACCATGGCTTTGAAATCCATGGTATTATTGGAATGGATCTGCTGCGAGTCATGCGTTACCGTTTAGACCTTGGTAGCCTTGAATTGCTATTTGAATTCAGGCAATAAAAATAAGCTATGGGTGAACTTTTGCTTCCTTCCAACTAATTTGTGGCTTCTTGTGGTGTTCGGCACAGTCGCGAAGGAAGAGATTTATCAGATTTTGATAGGATATTACTGTTTCAGCTGAAAGATCCTTGAAATAATTTATCGTCTCTTCTTCCAATTTAATGGTTATCTGTTTCTTGAGGCGTTTGGCATATGGGTTCGGCTTAGAATCTGAAAAATCATAATTTTTCCGCATTATTGATTCCCTATGCATAATAGCTGGACTCCTTTTTAGTTGCTTTCCTTGCCGAAATTATACGTAGCGATACCTATCTGAACCTTTCTTTGAAATAGAGTTTCTGATTTAGTTTACCTGCCATCAAAATATCCCCAGGGCTGTGCATTGCCGGATTTTTCACCTAATGCAAGCAGGCCTTTATGAAGCTGTTTAATTGGAACTCAGAAAGAAATGCCTGGCTTGAGGAAAACCGTGGCATATGCTTTGAAGTACATTCTCTATTATCTTGAAAACGTGCCTATAGAGACTATTTAATCCAACCGAATTCAGATCGTTACGAAAATCATCAAATTCTTGTAGCCGAAATTGATAATTATTTCTATCTGGTATTATATGTAGAATCCGACATGGAAGTTTTCTTGAAGTCAATTATACCAAGTCGCAAAGCTACCCAGAGATATTTGGGAGGAAATAGATGAAACCAAGAATAAGATAGTAAATAAGTCCGGTTTTTGCTATTTTTTGCCAAACGGGAGGACATGATGCCGATTGTTGAAATACATGGAACGAAACTCGAGTACACCGAAAAGGGAAAAGGTGATCCGATGGTGCTGGTGCACGGCACGCTCGGCGATTATCGCAGCTGGGAGCTGCAGATGGGTGCCTTCGCCAAGAAGTACCGCACCATATCCTACAGCCGGCGCTATCATTATCCAAATTCATGTAGTGGTGATGAGTCCGACTACTCGGCGATCCTTCACGCGGACAATCTCGCCGCGTTCATAAACGCTCTCGGGCTCGATTCCGCCCACATCGTCGGCAATTCCTACGGTTCATATACGTCGCTGTTTCTGGCAGCGCGTCATCCGGAACGGGTGCGGACGCTGATATTGGGCGATCCGCCGGTCCTTGCGATTCTCGATCACAGTCCTGAAGGACGCGGGCTGCGGGATGAATTCCTGGCCAGGGTGTGGGAGCGTGCGGGAGAGATGCTTCGGCGGGGGGAGATCGAAGATGGTGTAAGGGTGTTCGTCGACGGCGTGGTCGAGGTTGGAGCTTTTGATCGATTCCCTCCGGAAGTCCGGAATCTGATCATGGACAACGCATGTGAGTTCGGGATAGAGACATCCAGCCCGGACTTCTGGACGCCGTTCACATGCGAAGATGCAGGACGGGTAGCGACACCCACCTTGCTGCTGACCGGCGACTGGAGCAAGAAAATGTTTCAGCTCATCGTGGAAGAGCTCGGGTGCTGTCTGCCGAACAGTAAAACCGTAAGAGTGCCGGAAACCACCCATGAAGTGTCATCGGACAACCCCGAGGCCTACAACGGGATCGTGTCGGAATTTCTGGCAATGCACTCCCGGTAAGCCGCACTGCATGAAGGCTCCGGAGCTCGAAGCGCACATCTCGGAGCATCATGTGCGCTGACCTGCCGCACCACCTCCCGGCGCAACGTTCCGGTGTAGAAGCTCCAGAAGGAGATGTCGAAAGTTACGGTATGATCGCAATCGTGATAGCAACTGCAGTTCCCTTCACAATGTCGTACCCAGTTCACTTTTATCTATGTGGAAGCTTATGATTAGGATATCAGCAACGCGACGAGTTTGGTATCTCATGGATTACCTCCTCGCCCCCAATCCCCTCGATTTGTGTCCAGGTTTCACCGCCACCCACAGTTTGCCAAACCAGCCCTTCACTATAAACCAGACGATTTTTGAGTCTCCATTTATTTCCCCCATCTGTGGTAACATATAGATCACCATCCGTGTTGTCCGTTACAATATTGACTTCCCAGACAAGAAGGGGCTGCTTTTAATTTCACGATTCCGCACGTTGAGAACCCGCGGTGAGACGCCATGGCATTTCGACATCCGCAGGGACGGTCTCATATTTTCTTAACCACTCCCGCCAGCATCCGCGCAAGCT
>CAZPHU010000168.1:0-6303 GCA_964586285.1 uncultured Fibrobacterota bacterium
AGGCTCGCAAGGCCGAGGAGGCTCGCAAGGCCGAGGAGGCTCGCAAGGCCGAGGAGGCTCGCAAGGCCGAGGAAGCACGCAAGGCCGAGGAGGAGATCGAAGAAGACATCGTCTTTGAAATAGATGAAGATTTCGAACCCGATTTCGATGAAGTTATCCAGTCCAAAAAAGGTGGGCAGAGCGGCAAACCCGCTGCGCAGAAGCAGGCAACCGAGCCCTCACCGGCCAAAGATGCTAAAAAACAGGCGGATAAAAAGAAAAATGTCGCTGTGAAGCCCGCTGTAGAGCAAGAAGATGATGAGGACGATGTTATAGATTTGGATGATCTATAAGGATTCCGCTACCGGTATCAAACGTCTCTGTTTAGCCGTAAATATAAAGTCGGCCGGGATTAACTCGGCCGACTTTTGCATTTCTCAGCCCGGCCTCTTTGCAAAAACTAATCAATTCATCGTGTGTAAATCCTCTGCAAATAGAAATTCTTCCGTCTACAAAGGCAAAGCTGTTTCTGAGAAGTAGCGCACCAAGGCTGTATCCGATGTAACTTAGCGCGCTTCTTTTTAAATCGTTAATAAGAAACCTGTACCTGCAAAGACCTTGCATCAGCTTTAACATGGGCGAGATCTCATCATCCTTGAGGTGATGAAGAAAGTGATTGGCAAACAGATAATCATATCCGTCGGAATCGCCGGCCAGTTTCCGTGCATCGGTTTGGATGATGTTTAATCCGGGCGTACGACCGTATTTTTTTCGAGCATATTCCGTTACCCTGGGGTCATGATCAACGCAGGTAACAGAAAGTGATATTCCCCTTTGTGCGCAATAGCGGATAAGCCAGACCGACAGATCACAACCGCCCGCTCCAATATCTACAAGTGAGCAGGATTTCAACCCTCGTTTGATCATATCCGAAACGATATATCGGGCCAGAAGCGTACGAGAGCGGCTTAGCAACCTGTTTATCAGCACAAACTGATCGAGTGTCGCATAAAGCGCGTTGCAATCGGTCTGTGGATCGTCCATCAGTTCTTCTCTGTCTAAACGATACTTAAGCCCGGGAGGGAACATTATTTTTATTTTGTTTATCATGAACAGATTTCTTCCAGACTCCCCAAAAAAAGGAAACGTAATGCAATCATCCGGGAAAATAGGAAATGCCAAAGACCATTTGCACATGCCGGATCGTAAACGAAAATACAATAAAGAATTGTTTACCGTAGTAGCACCTAAGTATCAGTTCGTTACACGAGCCCTTTCTTTCGGCAGAGATCAAAGTTGGAAAAGTGCGCTGGTCGGGTCGCTTCCCGGCAGTTGTGACGGATTGATTGTGGATCTTGCCTGCGGCACCGGAGACATATGCCTGGAGTTGGCTCGACGATACGAAAAAGCAACCATTCTTGGTATAGACCTCACCCCCGGAATGCTTGAGGTTGCCTGTAATCGATCACCATCAAGACGGGTGCGGTATGTATCGGGCGACATGCAAACTCTTTGCCTGGATAGTGATTCTGTCTCCATAATCACCGGTGGATACGCCTTGCGCAATGCTCCCGATCTACAATCTACTCTTAAAGAGATCAGCCGCGTGCTTAAACCGGGTGGAACGGCGGCTTTCCTGGACTTCTCCAAATCGTCCCGTCGCATGGGGCAGGCTTTTGAATACCGGCTGCTTCATACATGGGGCAGTCTCTGGGGGTTGGTCCTTCACGGCAATCCGGCGGTATATGCCTACATTGCCGAAAGCCTCCGCAGCTATCCGGACAGGATGAAGCTGCGCGGATGGTTACAAGACACCGGTTTGCAGGTTACCGCTTCCAAACCCCTGTTCTGGGGTATCGCCGAGCTGACTTTATGCCGTAAAGAACCATATCCCGAGTCAGGTAAAGCCTGAGAATCAAGAATAAGATTATTTTTCAGCAGACAAAAACGTTTAGGGATGTAACGGAAGACAGGTGCATTTGTCAAAGATACAGCATTAGAATACCGGTTCAGGACTTTTTGGTCAGGTACGCGAATGCGGAAAGACCGGCTCCGTATCCAATCAACACACACCACTGCCCCTTATCGATTCCTTTGGCCAGTTCGCGCTCCAGGATAAAAAGCACCGATGGAGAAGACATGTTACCGTAATCTCTAAGGATTGTCCTTGTCGACTCCATTTGATCGTCACTCAAAGACAGCTCTTCCTGGATACCGGTAAGCATCTTTTCTCCACCGGGATGTATCGCCCAATGCGCAACATCTTCGATTTGCAAATCGTTTCGATTTAGAAGGTCCCTAACCATTGAAGGAACGATTTCCCTGATTACTTTAGGAAGCTGAGGTGAAAGTTTATTGTGAAGTGCTCCTTTGTGATACACGTAACGTACATCTTCCCTGTATTTTGGTACAAATCGGCTGATCGAGTCGATAAGCTCAAGCTTACCCCTTTCCGGGTTTAGAACGACCGCGGCCGCGCCGTCTCCAAACAGCGCGTTTGAAAGCACGAGGCTGATATCATTACTCATCTGAAAGGTGGCACTGCAGATCTCCACAGAGGCGCATACAATAGTTTTTCCGGTTTGTACCTGAAGTGATCGTCCAAGCTGCAGATTCGGAATCGCCCCTCCGCACCCGCTTCCGACCATATCATACACCTGTATACCGGAGTCAAGCTCCATTTCTTCCACAAGGTAGGTGGCAATTCCCGGGCACAGATAACCGGTGCAGGTATTGACTATAATCCCACCCATATCCTCACGAGTTTTACCAGCCTTTTTCAAGGCCGCGTCTATGGCCTGACGGGTCAAATCAACCGACCAGCGGTTAAAGCGCTGAATGCGAACATCTGGATCTTCATTTCTTATGAAGGGCAAATCTTCTTTCGAATCGACCGCTATATGGCGCTGTTGTATACTTGGATGTTGCAGCATCTGGTGAAGAATATCCATCGAACGCTGCCGAAGCTCGTCTTCATAGAAACGGGTCATCAGGGCGTCGGCAAGTTTCTGACTCATTACAGTTTGAGGAGCCGCACAGGAAAGGGTTTCAATGAAGCAAGGTCGATTGGTCATATTTTAATATCCTTCGATTCTTTCATTACAGTTTGTGGCATATGAATTGCGTATAGCGGATACCGAAAACTCAGGAATTTTACCAAAAAGTTGTATTCGGCCCTATGAATATAGTTAATTTTAAAGTATTAGCACCGAAGATGGATGCGTAAGAATGCTAAATCTGTATTTAGAAGTGCTGGGAAGATCAGTTCGAAACGTGACATATATATGAAAGAGGCGGTTGCCGTATTTGCAATCGCAGGAGGCATTTGTCTCTTTTTACACTGATGTAAAGAAATTAATCAAAATAGAGAGGTAATGAATGACGTCGGGAGAAATGACTGAACAACAGCTTAGTCGTAAGGTAAAAGATGTGATTGTGGAGGTTCTTCGAATAAACCCGGACGAAGTTTCGGAAACAAGCCGTTTTATCGAAGACCTCGGGGCCGACAGCCTTGACAGGGTGACGATGTTGATGGCACTGGAGGAGGCTTTCGGAGGAGAGATATCCGATGAGGAAGCCGAAAAGCTGTTGACGGTGGGAGATGCCGTCTCTTTAATCAGGTCCAGACTGTAATCATATGCGAAGAGTGGTAATAACCGGAGCCGGTGCCATAACTTCCATCGGCTCCGACATAGATTCTTTCTGGGAAAATTGTCTCAAAGGTATAACTTCGGTAGATTCGATTCCCCGCAAATGGCGCCAGTACGCCGATTATACCAGCACTATACGATCGCCGCTGCCCGATTCTCTCATACCCGACGCACATGTCAGCCGTATCGAAAAGATGCAGCTCGATCGCGTTTCAATAATCGCCGTAGAGGCGGCGTGCCAGGCCGTTGGAAACGCGGGTTACAATATAGCCGTTCGCGATCCCAAGAAAAACACCTTTACAGTCGACGGTGTGGATCCCGAAAAAGCCGGCGTGTACATGGGTACCGGCATAGGCGGAGCCTACAGTTTTCTAGGAAACAATGCCAATCAGATCGTGGGTAGAACCAAAAAGGCCGTACAAGATCTACAAGAAAATTTGAGTGAAAGAGGACAGGATCATCCGGCGCAGGCCGCCTCTATCATATCAGATGCTCTGATGGCTCCGCGTCGTTTCAATCCGTTTGTAGTGTCAATGATAATGCCCAACGCGGTATCGGCCAATATCGGGATAAAGCTGTCTTTTCGGGCGGCAAACGAAACAGTCTGCTGCGCATGCGCCTCGGGAACGGTCGCGGTCGGAAAGGCGTTTCGGGCCGTGAGTTCTGGACAGTTAGACCTCGCAATTGCCGGAGGTGCGGAATATGTGCATGATGAGTATGGGGGGATTTATCGCGGGTTTGATATTGCCAAGACTCTTGTACAGAACTGCACTGAGCCGCTTCGTGCAAACAGGCCCTTCGATCGGGACAGGACCGGGTTTCTGTTTGGGCAAGGAGGCGGAGCCGCTCTAATACTGGAGGATTACGAACGGGCAATCGATCGAAAGGCGCCAATAATAGCCGAGATCATCGGTTTTGAACAGAGTTTCGATGCATACAACATAATGATTATGGAACCCGAAGGAAAAGCCGTCGAGAAAATGCTCAACAGATGCATGAAAGCTGCCGACCTTTGCGCGGACGATATAGATTATATTAACGCTCACGGAACCGGCACCCAGGTCAACGATACCGTGGAAGCGGATGTAATAGAGCGGGTTTTCGGAGATCGTCCGGCGATAAACTCAACCAAATCGCTCATAGGGCATACGATAGGAGCATCCGGGGCCATTGAGGCGGTGGTTACCGCTTTAAGCTTAAGGGACGGCAGACTGCATCCGTCACTCAATATCGATAACCCTGTAAAAAGATTGAACTTTATTCACCAGACCACGAATATACCCGTGCGGCATGCTCTTAGCCAGTCTTTTGCATTCGGAGGGCACAATGCCGTACTGGCTTTCAGAAGATATGAGTAGTGGGGTTCTTTTGCCCTATAATCCCCGGAAAGAACCGGTTAAAATCCGGCTATACTTCTCACCTTCTCAGGCAATCAAAAAAAGGTTGTCCATGTGCAACACACCTGTTTATGGGGCATGAGCTTACAACCACAAAGAGCCGTTGTGAAGGTGTTCGTGAAGCTCATCGGCAAGGGACAGAGTTTTTGAGCGGTATTGCGTATCGATCTCTACAATTTTGGAAGCAATCTTCTCACAATAGCCGCACTCGGTGCACTTCTTTACTGAACAGCGGTTTTTCCATACCTGCTCCAGAAAACCGTCAAGTCTCCTGTTATCTATGTAGACCGGTGCGTAAGGTTTTTCGAATTGATGCATAATTGCCTGATCGGCGTATTTTTTCATAATCATGAGCTTTCCGATTTTTACCGAAAAGGGACGAGCCATTGCCGCGATTACCCGCAGACGGGCCGCAGGTGATGCTCCCTGCTGTTTTTTAATATTGGCAACAGGTGCGACAAGCTCCATCAGATTACCGTCAAACTTGCGATTCACATATGCTTGCACTCGTCTGACCAGAAGATTAGTGGGACAGCTGCGCTCGACTATCTTAAAGGAGTTATAACCCAACTTTTCATACATCCCCAAATCTTCAGGACGTATCCATACCGACCGAATCAGGGAGGCAGGATCGCGCAGCTTTGTCGAAGAGCAGTTGAGAAAACAGTAATCGAGGCAAAATTCTCCTCCCGGCGCGTTCTTTCGTGAACTGTCGGCCAGAAGATCCATGTGAGTAAGCTCATATGCACACCCCTGAATACAACTCGCGTTAACTATAAGTTGAAGCTCACAGTTCGTGTAGCGGCGTATTTCGGACAGGCGCTCCCTGCTCCGATTGCAGCTTATGGCACTTACACACAGTGTATCGGCTCCCATGTCTTCCCACTGAAGTGCTTTTTGGCCACTGTCGATCACTGCAAATACGCTGATCCTGACTTTAAGATGGGGATAGCACTTCTTTATGAGCCTGAGAAGGTATGGGCTTGCAACGGTCACGTAATCGACACCAAGAGTACAAAGCTGATCCAGTCGCCTGCGAATCGCTTTCTGCCCTCGGCGGGTCTGCTCCAATCCTCCCAGATTCGCACCATTTAGCAGGTAATTGAACATCATGCCGTGTGAGTGGGCTTGTTTTATCGAATCTTCGAGGTGTCTTTGAGAGATTCCCGGCATATAGTCAGAACATCTGCCTCCACCGATCATGTCCCTGTCCATCTGCCCCTAAACACCACTTATCGCGCCAAACCGCGCTCCACGGGGAATCTGCGCGGGGACCG
>CAZPHU010000169.1:0-6208 GCA_964586285.1 uncultured Fibrobacterota bacterium
GTTGTTTTGAATAGCCGTCTGATCATCTCCCTTGACCCGGATGAAAAACCTGCCCGCCATATCATTGTTAGAAATTACCTTGAAAGAATAGACACTGCCTTTCTTACCATTAAATTTGTAGCTGTGAGGCAGGTCTATTTTTCCAATCCGGGCAAGACTCTCCGAGGAGTCGGAGGAGGTTACCTCTACATCCGGTCTCACCGGCATATATTCTTCTTTCATCTCCCAGGTATACTCCCCGTCTTTTGGGGGTTGAAAGAAAAAAGATATCACCTGAGTGGAGGGCGGCTCCGAATAGCTGTTTTGTGCAAATGAGTATTCGGTAAAATCGGATGTCAATTCGTAGGCGCCGGGTTGGCGATATGTGGGCCGCAGGATACAGTCTGTTAGAGGGGCAACCGTGCAATTTGCGGAGTTGCGCTCTGAGAATGTAGCCTCCCCCTCGACCAAATCCCATTGTTCAAAACCATAGCCGGAGTCCGGTATTGCTTCGATCGTGGTGAATTCACCGGATGGTACATAGCTGTCCCTGATTGTAATTGTTCCGTTTTCACTTTCGACCGTTACCTTGCATGGTTTGACAACCTGTACCTGGAAATCTTCGGCCAATTGCCGGGCATATCCATTTACCATGAAATAGTGCGTTTCGCTTGTGTCGGTTACCCGGAAATTGATCCAGGATTTGCTGTTTAACACTTCTCTATCAACCGCCGCATCGGCGATACAAGAGGAATCTACTCCCAAGTAATAAGCTGTTTGTGGGAAATCTCTTGTGTATTGGGGAAAATAGAGAGAGTGCATTCCGGTGTCTTTAGACATGTATCTGAAGCGAATCGTATAGCCCGAATCGGCCGAGTAGTAGTCTCTCTTCAGAGAGTACCCTACAGGCTCGGAAGTTAGATCAAACCATCTGTTGTCGATTAAAACGGCAGTTACTTTTCCGTTACTGGAGGCCGAAACATCGATGGTGTCTGACAACGAGTCGGAAAGCTGCACATTGCCCTCTGTGATAACCCATTTTTCCAGTCGATACCCCGGATCGGGCCTGATCGTAACCTGCTGAGTGAAAGACTTATCGTGGGGAACAATGACCTTGTAGCCCGGATCGAGGCGCCCATCACCCTGCACCGCAAATTCAACCTGATACCCCTTCTTTGCCGCAACCGTCACATCGGCGGGCAGGGAGCTGGAGTAGTCAACTTCAAAATACAAGGTATCACCCGAATTCTCGGCCCAAAAATAGTGATGGAACCAGCCTTGTCCTCTATCTGATGAGGCGGACTGAAAATTGTAAAATGTTGGGTCTTTTCCATAAAAATAGGATTTTGGGTTGCCGAGATTGTTGTTGTTGTAATTAAAATAGAAAATATATTGACCTGAGTCCGGCGCTACGAAACGAAATCTTTCTCCTCTAATGTTTAATAAATGAGAGTTGTTGGAGGACATCGTTACGATGGTATCTTTTGTGGTTATGGTATGAATCGAATACTTGGAAAAAGTCGCGTAGAAAGTTGTATCGGAAATTATCAATGGGTTGAGCATGTTTTGCTCGGAGATAAACACCGTGTCGGAACCGCTTGTGGTATACCACCCTTTGAATTGATACCCTTCTCGCGGTATAGCGGTAAGACTTCTGCTTGAACTGTCCACAACAAAGAACTCTTCGGATGGGAAGCATAAACCGCCGTCGGTTTCAATTATCCGTACCTTGTGAGATCTTGCAAAAGAGATTCTTTCGATTCTGCAGTCTATGTTTTTAAAATTGTTTATTTCGAAATAGTTTTTTGATCCGCCCCTGCAGGTAACAAAACAGCCGGGGCCTTTTGATGTCAGTTGATATGCATCCGACTTGCGGGAAAAGGTAGAATCCTGATCAAAACAGGTAATTTGATGAACTGATTGTGCTTTATCGGATATGCAGATCCTGTATGTACCGTCGGCCGGCGCATCAAAGGCAAACCTGGATGTGTAATATGGGCTGTTGCCTACTGTAAAGGGAGGCGAACATCTGAAAAAATTCAGTCCCATGCCATAGGTCTCATATTGGTAATGGTAATCCCGTAACGTAAATACTGGTTCGATCAGGACATCGGATTCCGGCACGACATAAAAGTGCGCACCTTCGCGGATGACGGCGGCCTGCCCTTCAAGCAGCCTGATTTCTTCCATGATGTACCCTTTTTTGGCATAGGCATTTACCGAAAGGGTATCGTTACGAAGAACTATTGCTGTATCTGTGATTGAGACGGCTCCGTTTTCGCGGGCCGCAAAAAGGCATTGCCATGTCCTTTTAATGTAAAGATTGAAACTGTCCAGGCTGGGGTAATCAGATGAGCGAAACATTGTGAAGAAATGATCATCACCACCATCTGCCGTAAATGTGAAGTCTATGGTGTCACGATGGGAGATTTCATCCTTTGTACGCATAAGTGTGGAGTCGGTTCCATGATACCGAAGCCTTGCGTTGATTCTGCTTTCCAATGTTAAAGTATATGCTCCCTTTTGGGGTGCCGTGTACTTTAACTCTATAGCCTCATCCCCCCCCAAGAATGTGGTCCAGGGAAGAACTAATTTCTGTTCGGAAAGTACATATCCTTCTTTCTCCTCGTACAAAGCTTCGATCACCATGTCCGAATGGGCGTTGAGCACTGTCTTATGGCTTGTATCGCAAAGCAGGTCTCCCGTACCTGACAGAACATTCCACCGCACAAATCTTTTGCGTGGGTCCAGGTTGCTCACTTCCAATGTACAAGACACATCCGGCCCGCTGTATTGGACATGACTTGTGCGGTTCATATCCGATACGTCTTTGAGGATTCGGCATTCAAATAAAGGCTTTATCTCTATTTTTAGCTCCTTGTCGAGGTAATCTTTCCAACGTAGATCCCGGAGATTGAAATAAAGTGTTTGTCCCGCCGAGTCGGCGTAGAAGCGAACATCATCTGAGTTGCCCGTTAAGGTTCGCGAATAAACCTTATCGCGGTATGATGAATCATTATAGAAGAAGCTCATCTGGGGGTATCTTGTTATATAATCCTTAGTTACTATAAATGAGAAATAACCCTTATGTGGTGCTGTGTACTTAAGGTTATTATTTCCTGAAAAGGGGAAGGTAAGTTCTGATGAGACTGGTATAATCAGTATAGTATCTTGAAAGCGTGCAGAGATTCGGGTGTCGGAGTTGAAGATGAAGCTTCCCTTTTCTTGCCGGGGATTCAATACTTGCGCCAGAGTGTCGTCAACCAACCACGAATCAAAGGTGCTGCCGTTCTCCGGAGCCGCGTTTATATAAATCGTATTGTTATATCCGAAAAGATGATCGGTTCGTTCCAACCGGCCTCCGGGTAAAGCTTCAAGCTCGAGGTTATAATATTTTTCAACATCCATGACTATAGACTTATGAATGCTCCATCTATTCCTGAAGCTTACAAGTTCCAGATGGGTGGTTTTGCCTTTTTCAGAGTAAAAGACCACCTGATTTATCGCGTCGTTAAGTGACGTATCACTTGACGTATATGTTGAATCCTCTCCATGATACCTGAGGACGGTTAATTTGAAATTATGGTATCGGTCTAAAGTCGGTACATTGTGTCGAAAAGAAAACCAGCCGTTTTCCGGCGCGGTAAATTTCAGCCTGATCGGTGATCCTTCGGGAAGGCCGTAGTAATGCTCAAGGGGAATAGTCTGCCGATCAAGCTTTAGTGCAAGAGGGCCCACTTTGGTGAAAATGGGGAGGCATTTCGTATCTGAAAGCACGGTAATCCTCGTGTGGATACCCCTATTGTTTATTTGAGGGTTACCGGAGAGGAATTTAAAATGGGAAAATGAGTAGTTTGTATTTGCAACGGCTTCTAACCGTGCGATTTCGCCTTTATACATGAATTCATCAGTGACTTTCGCCGTACCTCCTACCAGATCGGAAGTGTCGATCACTACCCGGTATGCCCGATCTATAAACGCTATAGCTTGTAGGCCGTTATGATAACCTTTTGAAGGAAGCATTCTGAAGTAGTGTTTTTGCCCTGATGATGAAGAATGGAAGGGTATTCTTTTTGAAATTGTGTCCACTACATCAGAAAAGGTCGAATCTTGACCGTAGTATTTCAGGTCTTCAAAATACTTGGCCTCAAAAAGGTAATTACCGCTGTCCGGAGTTTCATAAACCAGATCAAAGTATTTGGATGTTTGCTCAGGTGCGGCTGAGACAACATTGTTGCCGGTTTGTAATTGTGTAATATTCCGTGGTTCGAAAACTGCTTTGAGAGTAAGATCGGTGCTGCCGTAAAAGGTGAGTCGAGGATTGTACCTGTCGCTAAGTATGCCGTCACCCGATACAATTTCCCAGCACTTAAAAGAGGTGTTAGGATCTTGAGCAACAGCCTTAATCGTGCGGGGCAAGACAGGCGAGAAGAAAACCGGATGCGAGGGTAAGATCGTGCCGTTGCCTGAAACAAAGGTGCTGCACCGATTGAGCTTTTCCAGAGAAATTTCAACACCGCGCGCAGTGTGAGTAGTGGGTTCATTTAGTGTCATATAGAAGGTTTTACCCTGATAGGGTATGTGCAGCGGCAGACCCACGGTATTGTTTTGCGAGCTATAACTGTCAACGATATCCGCAAATGTTGAGTCGGTGTCGTGCATGTGATAATTTGCTTCTCTTATGGATGTGTTCCAATCGAAACGCACCGCGTAATTACCGCTGTCACAATCGGCGATTTTCAGCCGGATACTGTTTTGCAACCGTGGAATAACAATTTCCGTTTTCTCCGAAGCCTGTATCTCCTCAATGGTGGTGGAATCTTTCTGAAATACAGGACGAATGCGTGAATCCGAATAAATTCGGATAGTTGCATCCGACTCCTTGATTTGTTCAATGATACTCTCCCCGTCGAGTATTTCCCAGTCTTTGAATCGATAACCTGGAAGAGGCAAAGCTTCAACTGTAAAACGGTCGCCCGACTGGCCGTAAATAGAGGAAATTTCGGCCGAGCCGCCCCGGGAGGTGTCAACAATCACCTCGTGGATGGGATTTACCTTTACGGTGAGGGTGTGTCTGCTGACCCATCGATTATCACAGAAGATGGAAAAGTAATGCGTATCACCTTCCGAGCCCGGGTCAAGGAGAATTGTTTTTTGCGAATACCCTGCCGTACGACTGTCCAGATTGATCGGACTGCTGTAAGTGCTGTCTTTTCCATACAGTTGATGACTTAGATAATAATAAACCCCCCTATGGCCCGATATACGAACGGCTAGTCGCTCATCACTACGGCGTGTGTGTTTGAAACGTATCTCCTTTGACCGGCCCCCCGTGTACCCATGTGATGAAAAACTGAAAGTCGTCTCATCATGGCCGACCTCATAAACTCGCGTTCCCTCCTTAAAGACCGCCTCTATAACAGCATCATCAGATGTCCTGCACTCCGTGCTTCTCTTGTAAGGATCATCAATCACTACATCTCCACTAATCACTTCCCATTTCGAAAAACCGTATCCGTCTTCGGGTTGAGCCTGTATTTTGTAGTTAAATCCTGATAACATACTAAGCGTATCACCCGTTGTCACAGACCCGTTTGCATTTGAAAGGAAAACTACCCTGTTGTTTGGAGGAGTGTATATATGAATAGAATCAAGAACTATATAATCTGATGCGCTGCCCTGGCTAAAGTGCATGAAGCGGACTTTGAAATCGGATGTATATGAGATCTGATGCAAATCAATGATGGAATCGAGATTTACGACTATCTTTTCATAGAATCTTGGTGCGCTAAGGTCCACGGCCCTGTGCCAGTTGACGCCGTCCGGGCTGATCGCAACGGCGTTACCGTCATAATGCCCGGTGAACGAATCCGGGACCGCTTGAGTTTGCGTAAACGCATTGATATGAAAGGAAAGATAAACCCCACTTTGCCCCGCCATGTTCACCGACAACGTCAATTCGTTAAGATTAGGAGCGTTTCGAACATACAGAGAGTCAGAGTAATCCGCTCTTCGCTTCAGCATTAATATCGAGCTTGATGCTTTGATGATTTCACCGCTGGAGTCCGACGACCATGTCTCCCAACAGGATGCCAACTGTTCCCCCTCGAATGTTTCCAGGAAAGGAAAGGAAGCGATTTGACACGGCGTTTTGGCGAGAAATATCGCCAACAGGAAGAAGAGAAAGAAAACCAGTCTTTGGCTGCTGAACAATGATCCGAAAATTCTC
>CAZPHU010000170.1:0-5844 GCA_964586285.1 uncultured Fibrobacterota bacterium
GCTCTACGATGGGAAAGGTGGAGTAGTACACGCTGCGGTCTTTGAAGAACTTCTGCTTTGTTTTCTGAATTTCGACGATAAACTTTTCCCCCTCATCGTTTTCGCAATACAGGTCGAATATGGCCTTACGATCAATCTCCGAGGGGCCCATATGTTCGGTGTTTCGGTATCTGAGGTCCTTTATGTGCTGCTCGCCCTTAAGAAGACCATTTAGAAAATCAATGAGTAGATCCTTATTAGGCTCAGTGCCGAATATGCGTTTGAACCCAAAATCGGTAAATGGGTTAATGTATTTCTCTTTCACGCCCTCTATACTCCCATGTTATGATAGCCTGAATGGATTGTATACTTAAATATAATACGGTTTTTTGAAGTGAAAAGGTTGAAGCCAGGAAAAGCACTTACTAATTTTGAAGCATCATCAGGGTAGATTCTCTATTTGGGAGTGAGCGTTTGAATCCAAAAGCAGCTAAAGGGGGTTTGACGGATTCCTTCGGCTAAAATCAGCGTGAAATCGAAACCTTTACCAACTTCCTTTTTACAGTCTCGTTTGCCACGAGCCTAAGCAGTCTTTGGATCTTTTCTCTTTTCACCGCGGCAAATGATTCCCGGTGCATGATTTCAACAAGTCCCAACTCGTCTTTCCGAAGGCGGCCTTTCTTGAACAAAAATCCCACGATGTCGGTTTTGCTGATTTTGTCGCGCTTTCCCACATCTATCTGAAGTGTGACCCAGTCCTTTTTTGCCGGTAAAGGAAGATCACCGGAGAAGACCTCCTCCGGGGGTTTTGACGGCAGATAGTCGGGCGGAGATTCGTTCTCAGAAAGAATGATGAAGGTAGTCCCTGTTGCATTCATCCGTGCGGTTCTTCCGTTGCGATGAATAAAGGAGGCCTGGGTAGACGGCATATGGTAATGAACGATGTACTTGATTTCCGGGATGTTTAATCCGCGAGATGCAAGATCGGTAGTGACCAGAAGGTGATGGCTTCCATTGCGAAATTTATACAGTGCGATTTCCCTGTCTTGCTGCTCCATTCCCCCGTGATATTTCAGTACATCGATGCTCAACGACTCCAGATGCGAGGTTACTCGTTCAACCGCATCGCGAAAATTGCAGAATATCAGCGCGGATTCGTCTCCGATATAACGGATCAGCTTCACCAGTGTGTCAAGCTTATCCGGCGAAGGCGAGAGTACTGTTTTGAGGGTGATGTGCGGCTGAAGATCCTGATCGGAGAATTCGACCACACAGGGATCACTCATCCCCGCAAACTCCGGAATTGCACTCATCCGGGTAGCGGAAACACAGATACGCTTTTTCAGCTTTTTCAGATTCCCTATAATAAACGAGATTTCCTCCTGGAATCCGAATTCCAGGCTTTTGTCAAACTCATCCAGCACCAGCGTTTTAATTGCAGAAAAGTCGAAACGTTCCTCACGCATATGGGAAGCTATTCGCCCCGGTGTACCGATAAGAATCGAAGGCGAAAGCGTAAACTCCACTTTCTCCACCGTAAGCGAGTGCCCCCCATAGCAGCACATAGCTTTCACCGGAGTTTTCATGGCGCTATGGACATCGGTGATCTGACAGGCCAGCTCCCTGGTTGGCACAATGATAAGCACCTGCACACGGCTCTCATGAGACAGGACCATTTGGGTAGCCGGAATCAAGTAGGCAAGCGTTTTGCCCGACCCGGTAGGGGCATGAACAAAGGTGTTACGGTGCGTGTAGATGGCTTCAATCGCCTTTTCCTGCATCTGGTTTAATGAGGAGATATTTAAATTCCTGAGGCTTTCCTTTATCATGTTAATGGTCTTTCACTCAAAGAGGTTTTGCGTGCGGCTGATCTGCACATAACGATCCATAATATACCTAATCCTGCAGAGCCGAAATCGGTTTTTTGGAATTTTTCGGTCACCGACACGGGTAATGGTATTCCGATCGAGAAGCAGAGTTTGTTCTTTCGAACAATTGCCTGTGGTGGATGCATCGACCATAGGCAATACGGCGGAACCGGTTTGGGGCCGGCAATTTCAAAAAGGCGGGCGGGGCTTATGGGTGAACAGATCGGCGTACCCTCCCGTTCCAAAAAAAGGGTCTGAATTAGAGGAATCGCACGTAGTAATTCTCCAGCCAAAACCAATTTAAATGACAAAAATGTGCCATTGGGAATGATAATGTGACCAGCACCTAAAGTCGTTATCGGCACAACGTGGTATATTGCAGATGTATCCCGTATCATATTCAAATGAAAAGAGGCCGTCTTTTCCCGTAACCGCCGCAAGCTGGTTTCCAGAGAATTTCTGTTTGCAGAAGACATCAATGAGGTGGAAGTTCATTGGTAGTAAGTCATTCTCAGTTTTTCACCGCTACTGCTTCACGACGTATAATTTCCCTGAACCGCTCTTTTGTCGCAGCCCAATCCACCACATCCACTTTAAACGGTAGATCCGAATCCATAAACGCATCGTTTAAATCAGCCACTCTCTCGGTCGAAGCGGTTTTTCCGTCATAACCACCAGATCGAGTTCCGAGTGTTTAGCGGTCATTTTTCTTAGCAACATCAATCTGGTAACGGTAGAGAACAACCCAACCCAACCCTACTTTGCTTTTTCATAGTATTTCATGGCATCTGGTATCAACTCCTTTAGCCTGCTTATGCGATCCTTATGCGAGGGGTGGGTGCTCAGAAACTCCGGCGGGGCGCCGTTGCCGGATTTTTCCTGCATCCTCTGCCAAAAATCTACCGCATCTTCTGGGTTGTAGCCCGCCATCGCCATGAATATCAACCCCAGCCGATCCGCTTCGGATTCATGCAAACGGCTGTATGGAAGCAGCACGCCGATCTGAGATCCCAGCCCATAGGCGGCCAAAAATATCTGTCGGGTGGCTTGAGGTTTCTCCGAGAGCGCCTCACTCAGCGCGATTCCCCCAAGCTGTACAATAAGCTGCTGACTCATCCGTTCGTTACCGTGCTGTGCGATTACATGCGCGATCTCGTGACCCATCACTACGGCCAGGCCGGTTTCATCCTGCGTTACAGGCAAAATTCCCGTATGAACTCCCACCTTCCCCCCGGGCATCGCCCATGCATTGGCTGTACTGTCTTCAAACAGAGTAAATTCCCACTTATAGCCTTCAAGCTGATCGCTCATTTTTTGCTCACTCATGTACTGCTCGACCGCATCCTTGATTCTTTGTCCGACCCGCTCTACCATTCGCGCCTGTTGCGTATTCCTTATCACCTCTTTTTTTTCAAGCATCTGTTGGTACGAATCGAAACTGAGCTGATTGATCTGGCCGGAAGGAATAAGGGTGAGCTGTTTCCTTCCGGTAATCGGTACCGGTTGACAAACAATACAGAGGCTAAGCCCCACAGCCGTAAAGACCGCATAAAAATTCTTCTTCAAACTGGTATCCATATCACCACCTACCGGTTTTGTCTTCTGTAATTGATTATTACCCACAGAGTGTATACACCAAGAATGGTCCCGACCGGAACATTGAAAAGATTTATTACCCCTAATACCAGGGCAATTATCTCAGCCCACGACTGCCTCTTCAAGAGTCCAATACCTACAATTATTCCCGGAATCGAAATCAGGGAAAAAAATACCGCGATACCGCCGGCCAAAGCCCTGGAGAGGAAAAAAACAGTCTCCTCCTCTGCCATCTGTCCCAAAAAACTGATCGAAAAGAATAGAACAATTGCCAGAATAATAAAAAGAATATTAATTACGATATACAACCAGCCCAAAATATTCATGTGCTTATTTATGCCGCCGGAACCGGTCATCTCTTTTTGCTGCATCAGCACCCCCCTTTTACTAAACGCCTTGAGCAATAGACATGCCATACAGGCTAAATCAAAAACTCTACTTTCCTTTAATTTGAAGAGTATTCCAAGACCGGCCAAATCAGGCATGGTTTTTGATCATGCTTGTCTACGCTCGGGATGCTGTAAGTTATGCTGAATATAGCCTCTTTGTACCGTCCCAAAATTGAAATTAACCAAATCAGTATTGGCAAGACCGCTATAAATCGCAAAATCCGGGAAATAATTGCGTGTACATTTGCGAATGTTTCTCAGTCGGACAAATAACTATGAGATATTGTCACATTTTAGTGAACAATAATGTTTCGATCCAAATGTTCTGTGAAATAATTTTTAAGAATGTATATTGCAGAGAAGAAGAAATTTGAATAAAAGAATGACATTTTTTCCACCTTAATGAAAAGAGACGTTATGGCGCAGGCACATGAAGGAGATAAGGTAAAAGTTCACTATGAGGGCAAACTTTCGGATGGAACCGTTTTCGACAGCTCACGCGATCGGGAACCTCTCGAATTCAAGTTAGGAGAACATGCGGTGATTCCGGGATTTGAGAGTGCCGTGATGGGTATGAACGAGGGGGAATCCAAGGAGTTTTCAATCAGTCCCGATGAAGCTTACGGCCAACGGAGAGACGAGTTGGTTGCGCAGGTTAACCGCTCTCAAATCCCCGAATCGATCGATCCTAAAAACGGCATGATCCTTCAGGTCAAAAATCAAGAAGGTGCCACTACAAATGTAACGGTCACCGACGTCTCCGACGATACGGTTACCCTGGACGGAAATCATCCCCTGGCGGGCAAGGAGCTTAATTTCGAAATCGAGTTGGTCGAAATCGTCCAGTAATTCTCTAAAAGAATCCGGGGGGGGTGAATAACTTCTCCCCCCAATATCAGCTGCTTTGCATCTTGGACTGAGAATCGGTTCTGAAAAATTTCGCATCGGCGCTGACACACGTTTTTCCATTCTGCTTGATGTGTGTTTTCATCTTGAACACCTTTTTATACATACAATCCTGGATTTTTGTACGCAACTGGATCGCTTTCTCTACACTTACCGGCATCCTGTACTTGATATTCAACTCCGCGGTATACGCCACAACATTATGTCCCATCAGACATTGCGCCATCGATGCATCTACCAGAGCAGCCAGCACTCCACCGTGAACGATGTTGTCATACCCCTGATAATCCGCATTGATCGTACACTGCCCACACAAAGCACCATCCGAATCAAACCAGAATCGGAGTATTTTGGCAGAGCTGCTGTTATTAAGGAGACATCCCGAATGCCATCTGTTTTTCAACCGCTGAAGATTTTTTTCGAATAATTGAGCCGAAAAAGGTTTGGGAACCATATCGTCCGATTCCAAACCGGTCTTTTCGCCTTCGGTTATACGTGAAAAATCCGTCAATGATCGCATGTATTATCCCCGCACACAAGTGTTCCTTTAAGCCATGCATCGACAACCTCATGAGGTTGCGCGGATGGTGCTCCGGTAATCACTTTGATTCCGTATTGTTGGAAAATCTGCTGCGCACGCATCCCCATTCCGCCGGCAATTATAACATCGGCATTCTGTTCCTTGAGCCAACGGGGCAGCAGTCCCGGCTCATGTGGCGGAGGAACCTGTATTTGGGTATCAACAATCTTCTCGTCATTAACGGTAACCAGCGCGAAATTTTCACAATGACCAAAATGCATACACAATGTGCCATTAGCTACAGGTACGGCAATTTTCATCCTTTTCATCCTTTTCTTTTATATAAGTTTTCCGATGTACCTTTACATCGGCTTAATTAATTTCCTATGATTTACTCACAATATCGCTTAACGGGGGGCCTATGAGTAGATACCGGGGTTATTTGTTTTCCCATCGTCCTCTTCTCTTAGCGCACTTACATTTCCCCGGTCCCGGGCATCTATAGCCGGGCATGAAAAAACCTCGCATATCACCCTCCTTTTTATGGTAGGCTTGCACGACACTGTCCACCGCCCCGCAAATCCAG
>CAZPHU010000171.1:0-5702 GCA_964586285.1 uncultured Fibrobacterota bacterium
GATGATCCCGGTGGGGGAAAACCGGGAGAGGGTCTGTCGCAGGAGATTGTAGTCGCGGAAGGTTCTTCCGCCGATGACTGCTAGTTTCATGAACATATCATAACCTTAATTGTCATATCACTAAACATATTCGTCCCCATTTTCATATACCTGTATTTGATATATCATGAGTTCCCTTTGACACGAAGTAAAAAGGTTTAAAATCCATAGTTTACGATCATATAAAAATTGCGACCATACTAATTTTACTCAACATCGAAATTAAAACTCGCAAAGGTAAACCCGGAATCCGATCTTTTCATTGTGATCGGCAAATTATCATCAACCAGTGGGGACGATCTCACCAGTTCCTCGACTTCATGGTCCTGAAGGTTCGAAATATCCTCATCGGCAAATACCAGGCTTTCGGCAATGATGCCGTCCCAACACCATTTCTGATACAGAACATCGTATTCACCAATTTTCGCCTCCTGCTGCGCTAATATGGTCGTATTATCCTCAACCGGCACGTTTTCAAATTTGTGCAACCATAATCTCCTTGAAAATTGGGCATTTGCAGCCCTTGTTTAAGCGCTTTTACAAAGCCTGACAGTAAACTCGTACATAGATGATTTCAATTGTCGTCGATGTGAACGTATAGATCGGAAAGACGTTTTACCCCTAATTCAGCCTACAATACACAGCTTTTTGGGGGCTTCTACCCCTAAGGTGCTTTGAGGAAATCCCTCCGCAAGCCACCACCGCTGCCAATGCCGGCGGGGGTTGGGGGGCGGCAGCCCCACGAAGGGGGCAGGTCGAGATCCACTATTGGAAACGGTTAGTGGCTGTTGGACAAAAAGAGCCGACCAGCGGGAGGATCCTTTTTGGCCTACAGCCACTTGCCGGAGCCAATAGTTAGCTCGACCGAGGGGGACACTCCCCCTTTAAAATGCCTTAAAAATGGCCTTTCTGCTTATTCTTCTTACTTCCTCTTCGTGCTTGAAAAAAATGGTAAGATGCTTTTTGTGAAAAGATTCCTTGAGTTTATTTTCTGATAACTGTTAGTGGATTCGCCTCCGGAGCCCTTTCGCACGGTATTAGCATTAATTCACTGGTCGTTGCATTTACCAAGTGGATATTTGAGAATAATACACTGCTGAAACTCAGGGGGAATAGGGCTGTACGACCCGCTCGGAGAAGAAATCCTTTCTGGCCAGACGAAGGAAAACGAGAGCGAAAAGCAACATTATCAATGTAAGCCGGAGCCAGGTGAAGTTTATCAAAGAAGACAACACTCCATGTATGGAAACTATCAGTCCCATGACGAGCAGATTAGCAAAATGACTCAGTCGGGGGTTTGCAAGACGAAAGGACAACCACGCTCCGCAGCTTGCGTTCATGATGCAGGCGCTGAAATATAGAAGGGCCTGAGTACCAAGAGATAATCTGTAAAAGAAGACGGCATCAACCCCGTGCATGATAAACAGCCACAAAAAAGCGAACAGATAACATAAAGCACCAAGACAGATACTCATAAGTACTACATAGGCGATTTTTCCGTAAAGAATTGATTGCCGGCCAAGACCGCCCGTAAGAACTATCTCCATCGCTCCGTTAAGTCTCTCGGCGGCAAATACCGTGTTGCCGAAATTTCCGCTGAGAATAACCGAGAAAAACAGAATCCAAAGAAAGAGTGGCTCCTGCTGAAGCTCACTCATATTTACGGCAAGAAGCGCACTCCAGGTTATAAGCAGGATCGCATATACCAGATGTGCACTTCGCTCCCCTCTTATAAATCCCCTCAATTCGTGAGATAGAACCAGACATATTTCACCCATGGAGGTTTTCATCACGCTCCCCTATCATCCTGATTTTTCGAGAAATATCGTCGCACCGACTCTTTTACAGCCCCCCCCTGAGGAAGTACCCGCAGAACGGGGAAACCTTCTCTTACAAGTTCGGTTACAAGCAGGGGAATTCTCTTTTCGGGAGACTCGACAGCAAATGTCCATATCCCCTTATCGCCCCGAGGCTTACCGGCGGAAAACTCGGCGATTATGTCCCCACACCGCTGATCATCGCTGCTTTCAAGTATCCAAAGCTGTGCCTGTTGGTGCATATCAAGCATGGATATCCTACCGTTTTCCAGGATACCGATCCGATCGCACAGCTCCTCTATGGTATCAAACTGATGAGAGCTGATAATGACAACCGCACCCCGTTTCCCGGCATCCCGAACCATCGAACAGAAATGATCGTAGGCGGAAACGTCCAGTGCAACGGCAGGCTCATCGAGCAGGAAAATGTCGGGACTGCCAAGAAACGCCCGGCATAGACCGCACTGCATCTTCTGTCCCCTTGAAAAAAACTTTACCTTACCTTTTTTGTGCCTGATATCGGTGCCTTCCCACCACTTGTCTAGATACTCATGCAAAGCGGCCTCGGAAATCCCTTTTGCCCGTGCGTAGAATCGAAGGTTATCCATAAGCGACAGATTGCCGTAAAAGCCGCTATGCTCCAGCACGACTCCCATACGCCTGAAAAGCTCCCGGGGGTGATCAAGCGGATCGAATCCAAGCAGTCCGCACCTTCCACCGTCGCGGCGCATAAGGCCCAAAAGTATGCGAATAAGCGTGGTTTTTCCGGCACCGTTAAGCCCCACCAGGCCAAACACCGTCCCCGGATCGAGGCAAAGCCCCACTCCATTTAGCACGGTATGTGCCCCGAATCTTTTCGTAAGTTCTTCTATAACTACAGGTTTAGGTTCGATTCGATTACTCCTGTGTTCGCTCACGAGACCAATTTTTTCAGGATTATTGACCGCCATGGGTTACTCTGAAAAGAATGATCTCGTAATGTATTATACCATGTCCCGAATTTAGAGATTCTGAGCGGGTGAGGCACGCAAACCCGAGGGCAAAAGGGGTGAAACAATTGCGCGTCTACCCCCTATGAGTTTTTTTCAGGATCGCTGAAGCCCTGTGGCCCCTAATAGGGCGAATCACCGCAAGAGAATCGCTCAATTCAGCAATAATTAAAAACATGTTTCTTCTCAACGAATGGTCTAATCAATATAAAATTTTTACCCTGATATGAATGAGTCGATTCAAAAAAGTATTTTTGTACTAAACTCCAGCAGCTCCGAGCGGATGATTTATGCGATGCCTTGAGAAAAAGAGATTACTCTGCTGCAATGCACCCGGAATTTCTACGGATCGCGTACAGACCTCCGTCTCGGCCTTTAATTTTCCTTTAAATCACCTGTTTCGAAGCGCTTACGCAAAGCGCCCGAGAGAAACGCTGAAGTTTTTTTTTAGATACAAGATCTTTTCAATTTTTTATGATGAAATAAACAACTCTTACCCGATTGCCGATTAATATATGAAAATACTGGTTGCCAAAACCGCCGGATACTGCATGGGTGTGCGCCGCGCGGTTGATTTAGCCGTAGATGAAGCCGCCAAGGGGAACCCGATCTACTCTCTGGGGCCTCTCATACATAATAATCAGACGCTGGAGATGCTAAAGGACCGGGGTGTTGAGATATTGGAGCCGGGTAAAAGCCCCTCCCGAGAGTCCGTGATCCTCATACGTGCTCATGGTATATCTCCCGATGCTCAAAAGCAGTACAGCAGCGGCGGACATCACTTAATAGACGGTACCTGCCCGAAAGTAAAAACGGTACACAAGGTCATTCAAAAATACCGCTCGCAGGGTTATCAGATCGTGATCACCGGGGACGAGGGACATGCGGAGGTTATTGGACTTCTGGGATACGCGGGAGAAGACGGCCATCTGATTGCAAACCTTCAGGACATCGACAAGATCGCCCCTTTCGATAAGTTATGCCTGGTTTCGCAGACCACATTCGACCGCCGGCTGTTCGGCTCGATTGCCGCCGAGATGCAAAAGAGGTTTCCGGACAAGGATCTGATCATCAAGAAAACGATCTGTTCCGCCACCGATAAACGCCAGGAAGAGACTCAGGAGCTGTCGAGACAGGTAAACGCGATGATTGTGGTGGGGGGCAAACACAGCGCCAACACCATGCGCCTTACGGAGATATCACGCCAAAACACCAAAATTGTGCAGCATGTCGAAACCGAGAAGGAGATCGACTGGAATGCTATAGCAAACTGCAAAACTATTGGGGTAACCGCCGGAGCTTCCACGCCTAACTGGATGATAAAGCGAATAGTAGAACATCTTTTTTTCCTGGAGCAGACTCAGAGAAAAACATTGAAGAATTCTTTCTGGAGGATACTTGACTCTCTGGCCAATCTCAACCTCTTCGTTGCTGCCGGTGCCGCTGCCATGTATTATACCTCCTGCATGTTTCAGGATCTGGATTTTTCCTGGACGGGGGCTCTTCTGGTATTCCTATATATGTTCTCCATGTATTTATGGAACAGCCTGACAAGCCTCAAGAAAACTCAACATCTGGGCATAAGCAGGTATCGCTTTTATAATGATCACAAATTGGGGCTTTATATACTGGCACCCGCAAGTATCGGTTTTATGCTCGGCATAAGTTATATACAAAACAGCGCGCTTTTCCTGTTGATGCTTGTGGCTACGGCCGCGGGCAGTATATATCATTTTAACATAGTTCCCCGGTCCCTTCGTAAGTTCTTCCGATACAGCACATTAAGAGACATACCCACCAGTCGGGATTTGTTTGTCGCTCTTGCCTGGGCTGTTCTGCTTACCTTCATTCCTCAGGCTCGTTCACAGATTTTTAATTTATCCCCCTCGGTGATTACCTTTTTTATATGGATATTCTTCCTTTCTTACCTTCGCGCCCTTCAGTTTGATCTCCGGGATATTGAAGGCGATCGGATAATGGGACGGGAGACTCTGGTAACCGTTATAGGAGAGAAAAACGTAAGACGCATAAGCAGTGCGGGCCTGGTTATCGCCTCTGCCAGTCTGATCTTTCTGGCGGTGACCGCCGTGATGAGCCAAAGTGCACAAAAAGCGGTAATATTTCTTTTCCAGTTGCCTGTTGTTGCTTATCTTTTGTCTATAATGAGAATGAATACGAAAGTTTTCAGAAACCACTCCTCCCTGTTCAATATCGCCGCCGACGGTCAGTTTTATCTAAGCGCACTTTGTGCATGGCTTTCATCCATGCTTCTTTGAATTGCATCAGAGCCTTGCAGCCTTAATCGTTTTTCTTGCCATTCCATGTTTCAACAGGGTATAACCTGAGAATTATTTTAGTGCCGCAGCATGGTCGAAGAAAATCTTTGCGCGACTGCAATTGTTTCCGGACTAACAGGATTTTAGGTTTCTTTTTCCTTCAGCATTATAATTATTTTGCCGGAATACGATATTTTACGCGCAAATGCAATATCGGCTTCTTTTGCGCGTGCTCTGAATGCATGATTGTCCGATGTTTGGTTTAAGCGCTTTATAGAACCCGCATGATTTATTTTTCTAATACTAAACCGGAATCATTAGTATATTCACGATATATAGTAGGTCGCGACATCATTGGGCCAAATGTCGGGGGTTTAACCCGCATAAGGGCCGCTTGCCTCTATGAAAATAAAAGATGATTTATTTTAAACGATATACTCTTTTTTGCGACTATGATATAAGAAACACGATAACTATAAACGATCATATAGACGGTTGGGGGTAAAATTATGAATTCGCGAAGAGGATTTTTTCTGTTCTCGATGTTTTTATTGCTGGGTGCCGGCCTTATTTGGGCACAA
>CAZPHU010000172.1:0-5676 GCA_964586285.1 uncultured Fibrobacterota bacterium
CGGTTTACAACTTCTCTACTGAGCGTAAAGAGCCTTCTATTTCATCGAAAATCTCCCCGGCCCTTTTCGAGCAGAACAAATTGTTGTCGTAAATCATGGATATTGTCATCCGGCCGTTGGTGGTGGTTACGCCGAAGATTCGCTCTCCATCAACGGCACTGAAAATCGGTCCGTGAAACTGAAGAATCCTTAACTTATCGGATTCTTCCCCAAAATCAATCCTGCCTAAATTGGAAAGAGAGAAATCGTAATCCATGTGATCGTGTTTTGGACTGCTGTAAAAGTACGACTCAGGATCATCCACACCGTCAAGCATATGGGTCATGAAAGACAGATAGTGTTTGAGCGTTTCCGTGGAATTGATCTTTACCCGAAAACGAGTATGGATCTGCGAGGCAATATCCTTAATCGAACATCTTGGTGAACAGTCTATCTTCTCCTTTATAATTCCCATAAACAAACCGAATGCGTCGCGGTTTTCCTCTTTCAGAAAGTGACGGAAACTGACCGGGCTCTGGATAATTCTGTCGTATCCGGTAGATCTTGCGTATCGTCGGGCAAACGACGACAGCATGATTGCTCCCAGTAGTGAATGAACCGAAACTCCCCACTGCTTTGAAACACTTTGCACCCGGACCGTATCATTTTCATCCAGTTCGATCGTTCGAATGTCGAATGTCGGCTGCAGAAAGTGAAATTCATCGGGACAGGGCTTAATCGGTATTTTCAGATGCAGCTTATGTTTAATCCAGTCGGGGAGTTCACTTTGTTCGAACTCCTTCTGTATATTTTCTTTCAGACAGTGGGTAAGCACAGGCTCCCACCCAAAAGAGTCGGGAGAACACACGCATTGATTCTTCTGCGGGGCCGCAAGAGAACGGTAAAGGGCTTTGAGGAAATTGGCTCCGGAAATCCCGTCACATATAGCATGATGAAAAATTGCGATCAGGGAGGTGGTGTCCCGTTGCTGAATCAGTAGGAATTTTACCATCGGGCCGATGTTGTCGTCAAACTTATCTGTCAGCCTTTGAGCGACAACGGATCTCCAGTCGGTTTGGGGCTTAAGCACTTCTATCGGGAAATCCTTAACCCCCTCAGTTGTAATATACTGTCTCTTCCCGGGGCCAAAGGCTACTCTAACCGCAGTCGAGGGATATTTCGGACGAATGGATGTGAGCGCCGACTTCAAATCATCTACGGATATGTCTCCCGACATCTTGAGATGAAAAGCAAAATACATGGGGCGCCGAGCAGCCTGAAAAAACATCACTCGTTCATAAGTTGAAGTATTGCGTTCCATAAAGTTTTAAATCCCCTATTGAATGAATTCGGTGTCTTCGAGCTTCGCTTGTTTAGCCTCTGAGAAACGCCCCGGAAGAAATTTTGTTACCTTCAGGTCCGGAAAATCCAATCCGCGGATGTCTTTTAGGCAAGCAGCTAAAAGAGTTTAACTTTCGAACTTGAACTATCCGGTTGATATCGGGATAGTTCATTTATCTGAGATAAGCGTGTGGAAAACCATATACCGCCCAAGTAGGATATACGTTTCGCTCAGGCATTGGCCGGTTTAATTTGGCGATTCTCTCACAATGACGGCGCATTCTCTTGGGAACAGAAATATCAGTAGTCCTGGAAATACCCTGGGGTGGTCCGGTGCAAGCGAATGCTTGAACCCTTCTGTCCAGAAGATATTGCATATCTCATCCGCTCAGTACTTCTCGATTCAGGTTTGAAGTAAATGCAACATCATGGTAAAAGTATAAAGATCATATAGGTGCAGATATCTTCAGGCGGTAACCACTTCCTCGACGCTCCGGGGTTTATCCTCGACCAGATTATGGATCCATTTGCGGGAGATAAACCGCACGATTGCAAGAGTGGCTTTGGTTAACTCCTCGGCGGAAGCCAGGGCTACTATGTAATGAACCGGCCAGTGAAACAGAAATGCCCCGCATGCCGCAAGGGGTACTCCCACCAGCCATATGCCCCCTACATCCACCATCATGCTGAACATTGTATCGCCTCCGCCTTTGAAAATGCCTCCGTGAAAGATGATATTAAATGCTTTGGCACAGACAACAAAAGACATCACCATCAGGATTCCCGACAGATATCGACTGCCTGTATCGGTGAGGTTGTATAACGACGTAAACCAGTCGCGCGAAACGAACAGTAGAAGACCGGTCAGTACAGCACCGAAAAAAGATATAATAATTAGATTTTCCGCATATCCGCGCGCCCTTTCCTCCTCCCCGGCACCGATTCTGTTGCCTATCATGATCGATCCGGCGGCCCCAAGGCCAACGAACAATATGAGGCAAATCCGCTCTATAGACCCTGCCAAATTATAAGCGGCGAGAGATTCGGTACTTACGTGTCCGTATATCATCGCATATGTGGTATATCCGAAGCTCCATCCCGCTCCCTGAACGATAACGGGGATGGAGCGTTTCAAGTATCTGATAAACAAATTCTTATCCAGTTTTGTAAGATGGTGTAAACGCACCGCCGCGGCTGAATCTTTGGTGTAAGCATATGCCACAATTATTGCTGTCTCGATAGTTCTGCTCACAAGAGTCGATATAGCGGCTCCCTCCACTCCCATTTGAGGAAATCCTAATCTACCGAAAATCAGACAATAATTGCCCAGCGTGTTTAGAGCGACTCCGATAAAACTCGCATACATTGGAACCATTACCTGCCCCGTGCTGCGAAGAATCACCGCATAATTCATGGCCACCGGAATGATCAAGTAAATCCCCGCAGTATAAAGTACATATTTTGTACCGATTCTTACGACCTCGGGGTCGGTCGAAAACATGCCGATAACCAGGTGAGGAAAAACGACTACTCCACAGGTAAACAGTACCGACACAATGCTGCTGAGTACCAATCCGATACCCATCACCGATTTTATGCCCGCGATATCCTTGTTGCCCCAGTATTGGGCCGCAAATATGCCCGCACCGCTGGAGATGCCAAACACAATCATCAGGTAAAAGAAGAAAAACTGATTTGCTCCCCCGACGGCGGCAATCGAGCTGTCCCCCAAGCTGCCTATCATGAAAACATCCACGAAATTCAGCCCGGCGTTTAGAAGGTTTTGAAGAAGAACCGGTATTACCAACGAAAACAATGTGGGGAAAAAGTCCCGATCTTTAAATATCTGCATGGCCCGATAGTCGATAAGGGAGAAAAACTGGTTCAAAATTCAGTTAAAATATATGGGGGCGGTTCCGGAAAGGAAAAAAAAGGATGTTGGTGAAGATGAAAGAAATTTGCAGCGAGTGCATTAGAAGCTTCAACACTTCATATTATCCTCGCATATATCCTGCGAAAATCCGTACTCGTCCTGTAAATAGGGATAATGATGATCTTTCTTGTTCGCATTACTATAGAAGAGGATCATCTTTTACCTGGTCGAGTTGTGAATGATTTCCCAGGTTTTAAAAAATAACTCATCACTTCAACATAAACGTTGACTCCGGTGCGCATTAATTAATATATTTAATCAATAAAAAAATATCGATAACCGCATATCTATTAACCAGGGAAACTTCAATGAAACAGGAAACTATTCAATCATTGCCGCTGCCTACGGTCAGGCGCCTGCCGCTGTATTTGTCGCTTCTTCAGGAGGCGCAAAAAGAGGGGCTGGAGCATATCAGCAGCGCGCTTATTGCGCGCCGGCTGGATTTTGAGCCGATTCAGGTACGTAAGGATCTGGCGGGATGCGGTGCACCGGGACAACCACGGGTGGGATTTGCGGTGTCCGATCTGATCACCGCCATTCAGATGGTGCTGGGATGGAACAACACCCAGGATGCTCTTCTGGTCGGGGCCGGACATCTGGGCTCGGCGCTGGCCGGGTACAACGGTTTTGGTTCCTGGGGGCTTCGTATTGCGGCGCTCTTTGATGTCGCCGATAGTGTGGTTGGGAAAAAGATCCACGGAAAGACGGTGTTTCATCTGGATAAGATGCCCACGCTGATCAAAAGAATGCACGTGCAGATAGGTATTCTGACTGTGCCCGCCGAAAGTGCTCAGATAGTGGCGGAACTGATGGTTGATTCGGGAATAAAGGCGCTGTGGAATTTTGCCGGCCCTAAATTACAGCTGCCTGCGGAAATAGTGGTGGAGCGGGTCGATTTGGCCGCAAGCCTTGCAGTGCTGTCGAGCAAACTTGTCGGAACCCACCGTTAAAGGAAAAAAAAATGGAAAAGACAAAAAACGGTATAAACAATGAAATTGTGATATGCATGGGAAGCTCATGTTTCTCGAGGGGTAATAATAAAACGCTCGGGATAATAAAGGAATACATAGGTGCACGCAACCTGGATTTAGACGTTAAGCTGAAAGGGGCCCTTTGCACCGGTAAATGCAAGGACGGTCCAAATATTATAGTTGGGGGAACTCCATACAGTGGGGTAGAGGCGGGAACGGTTATCGATATTTTGGAACACCATTTTGGAAATGTCTAAATCGCGCGGTTATGAGCGAATCACCCGGGAGAAAAAGGCTCAATCCAGGTAACAGAATAGATAATAAATTTTTGCCAAGCTGTTTTTACCATAAAACATGCTTTTATCAGAATGACCACCATCACTTGCAAGAGCAGAAAACAATATTTGTGAGGAAATATGAAAACAGGGATGCCTTATAATTTACCGATACTTTTTACCGAATCGGCCGAATGCCAGGACTGCTACAAATGTCTGCGTCAGTGTCCGGTAAAAGCGATTCAGGTAAAAGACGGACATGCTGCGATAGTGCACGAGCGCTGCATCGGTTGCGGTACATGTGTGGAGGCCTGTCCGGCCGGTTCCAAGCGTATCCGAAACGATATTGAGCGTGCGAAACTTCTTATTCGTAGAAAAGAAAGAGTTTATGTATCGCTTGCACCGAGTTTTTGCGCGGAATTTCCCGGACGTAAACCGGCCGAAATCATCGGTGCACTCAAAAAGCTTGGTTTTTGCGGTGTGTCGGAGACTGCCGTAGGCGCCCAGGAAGTATCGGCGGCAACAGCCGAATTTTTGCAAAGCTGCCGGCCGGGGCCGTGGTTTTCTTCGGCATGCCCCACAGCCGTGGATCTTGTCAAAAGATACTATCCCGAGTATGCCCCAAGGGTCACCGATATCCTTTCGCCTGCTCTGGTTCATGCCAGGTTACTTCGCAAATGGTTTGGTGAGGATATTGGAATAGTATTTATCGGTCCCTGTATCGCAAAGAAAAGGGAATCGGATGCGTTTGGGCAGCTTATGGACATTGCATTGACATTCAAGGAGCTGCGGGAATGGATGCATAACGAGCATGTCGCGCTGGATGCTAATGAAAATGGATCGGCGGACCGGGAGAGTTTGCGGTTTGAACCGCAAAGTGCTCGCGAGGGGGCGCTTTATCCGGTGGACGGGGGTATGATCGCCGGGCTTAAGGCACATTGTGAGGTTGTCGACACGCACTACATGGCTTTTTCCGGCATCAGAACGATTCGCCGTGTCATGGCCGATCTTCACAGGCTTACGGATGATAAGCCCATATTTATAGAACTTCTCGCCTGTGAAGGGGGATGTGTCAACGGACCATGTGCCTCGATGCGGGGGGGTACGGTTTTTAAAAGATTTGAAGTTATACGACAGGTGGAAAACCACGTGCGCCCGACTCTGACCAAGCCGACCG
>CAZPHU010000173.1:0-2060 GCA_964586285.1 uncultured Fibrobacterota bacterium
TCGCGTTTTTAATGCGGGGACTCCCATTCCAGCTTCCCGGGCATCAATAGGCGACACTTACCCCCATCAAAAAGTTACGTCCCGGCTCATTGACTCCGGAACCATGTACACGATAATCTTCATCGGTAATATTGTTAACTGCCAATGAAACGGATATGCCCGGCCTGATATCCCATCCGGAATGGATATTGAGCACGCCGTAAGCAGGCGTTCCGTCAGGAGGGATGCGCTGCGTATCACCTGCATCTCCGGTCGTAAGATTGTTCTGCCTCCCCGCTACCGTACCGGAAAACAGAATCCACCAGGGCATGCTTACCGGGTCCCATTTCAGAGAGACATTCATTGTGGTAGGCATTAGCCTTGAAAGAGGCTCACGCCGTGCTTGCGCCCCGGATGTAGGATACGTCTCCAGTTCTCCGTATATCCATGCAAAAGATTGCATCAGGTCCATACCCTTCAAAAGCGATACTTTGCAATCCAGTTCGACCCCGTAAACATATCCTTTTCCGCTATTTTTCTTAAGCACTTCGTACTCGGCTCCTGAACCCGTTTCTCTTGTTTTTCCGGTGGGGGTACGAACAATCATGTTATCAATATCGGTGTAAAAATAAGCCAATTGATAACCCGCTATATTTGTTTCACCTTTAAACCCGAATTCCCCGGAAAGATATCTCTCCGGTTCCAAATCCGGTGACGGTATCTCAAACTCATTACTCCGAGCTATATCAAAACGGGTAAGATCAGATAGATTAGGGGCTCTGAATCCTTGTGATATCCCGCCGAACATATTAATCTGATCAGCTTTAGCCAGGGGTATGATAGAACGGACACTTCCGACGAAACTATTCCAAGAGTCCTTAATCTTCATCGTAGCACCATCTCGGTTGGGATCAGCGACATTTTTTGCATTGACCCTGAAATGAGAATAACGAAGACCTGCTATAACTGATGCTCTGCCCAGAGAATACTCATCCTGCACAAAGACACCTATATCGTCATAAGTTGCATCATCGGCAACGGGCCCCTGAACAGCAGTACTTTTAGAAGAACCGTCAGCCGCGAACTTTTCCTTTTTAGAACCGACATAGTCTCGGTATCCGTCCATTCCCAAACTGATCTTGCCGGCGACTGTACTCATGTCAAGCTGCATCCCAACGCCGAAAGTGTTGACATCAAACCCCTGCTTTTGCCGAGTTGCATCTTTTTTGATCCGAAACTCTTCTTCTTCTTGAAGCTGATAAGACAAACGCAAGTTAAACTGATCGATTAAATCGAATTTGTCTTTTCCGGTATAGCTTAGATAAGCAAGTTTACGGTGCTGATCAAAAGAGCGTTGCAGTTCGGAACCCACAGAAGTCCTCTCCCAGCTTCGAGCATATATGGTTTTGTGCGTACGCCATGCCTCATCTATGGTAAAAGTCTGAAACAAAGCGGTAAGTTGATCGTTTTTTGTAATAGCGTAGCGTGCTTTGATATCTCCGTTAAATTCTTTGTATCCGGTTTTGGGCTGTCTTTTTGAGTCTCCGGCAACCAGAAGATCCCCAAACGTCTTCGGGGAGATACCCCCATATACACTTAACTTGGCAGGGATACGAAAACCAGCCTCTATTCGCCCGACATGCGATTTTTCTGCGCTGGAAAATCTGTAGTATACGCGTGGAGAAAAGATGTTGCTGCGGCTATATGCTTGCGGAAAAGCGGTCACGGCATTGACCATTCCCCCGATTGCATCACTGCCGTACAAAACCGACGACGGCCCCTTTGTAGTCTCCAGACGCTGCAAGGACATCGCATCTACTGTATTCCAGTACTGATTGGGGCCGCTTCTGAAAACCGAATTGTTTAATCTGATTCCGTCTATAAGGAAAAGCGTGTGCATTCCCGTAAACCCTCGCAGATAGGGAGAACCTTGCCCGTAAGATGTCTTCTGAACCATCACCCCCGGCGTCTTGCCAAATGCTTCGGGAACTGTACGAAACATCTCTTCGGTCTGAATTTGTTCCCGTGTAATAATATGCACGCTGTTGGGAACATTTACCGGTTTTTTCTGAGTACGGGTC
>CAZPHU010000173.1:2070-5595 GCA_964586285.1 uncultured Fibrobacterota bacterium
GTACGGGTCGCACTCACAATCATGGGCTGAAGCTCCTCAACACTCTCATTCTGAGATCGAGCATGCGCACTCGACATAAAAAACAAACAAATGAACAGAAAATATTCAAGCCGCCAACCTTTCATGTACACCTCCAATTGATTTCACGTTCTTAAAACCGTGTTCAGGATATTTCAAAAAAGTATTTTCTATGTAATCAATTACCATCGACAAGAAGGATCTATGAATCTATCTCCTGATCGCATCATAAATATTGCAAATGCTTATTTCGATTCGTGTGTGTTATTTGCAGCTGTAGAGATGGGACTTTTCGCTGAGCTTGAGAAGGCTGGCACAAGCAACGGTGCCTCACTTGCGAAAAGCCTCGGGCTCGATCCAACCGCAACGATTCGTCTACTCGACAGCTGCGTTGCTCTTAACCTTGTAAGAAAAGATAAAATAGGTTATTCCCTTACGGAAGAAAGCAAAATATTTCTTGCTCCAAATTCTCATGCCGATATTTCCGGTGCTCTTCGATACAACCGCGACGTTTACAGCGCATGGGGCAGACTCTCGGACTATGTTCGAACCGGTAAGCCGGTAGAAGACCCTCGGTTGCATCTGGGCGAGGACGAGGAGCGGACAAGAGGATTTGTGTACTCTATGCACAGACGTGCATTAGGTATAGGAAGAGTGGTAGTTCCACAGCTGCCTTTGCACGAAAACAGCCGCATCTTAGATGTCGGCGGCGGCCCCGGAACATTCTCCATGATGATCGCCCAAAGATTTGCCGGATGCGAATCGATTGTTGTTGACTTGCCGGCCGTCTCAGCTATTGGTAAACAAATAGTCAAAGACAGCGGTATGCATGACAGGGTTTCGTATTTACCGGGTGATTATCATACCATTGCTTTCCCCTCCGGTCGGGATGCGGTTTTGTTTCTTGGGGTTCTCCACCAGGAGTCGGCCGAGAGCATTTGCGGACTTTTTTCCAAAGCTTTCGAGGCTCTTTACCCCGGCGGAATAATAGTAGTGATGGACGTTATGACCGATGAAACCCGTTGTGCTCCAAAGTTCTCAACGATGTTTTCACTGAATATGGCACTGACTACAAATAACGGATGGGTATTCTCAGACAATGATCTAAAGAGCTGGCTGCACCAAAGCGGATTTGAGGAATTTAGGATAAAGCCGGCTGGAGGCGCGATGCCCCACTGGATTGCAACAGCACGCAGACCGACTGAAAGGCAACACTTATGAAGAGACTAACGCTTGTCGCAACCGGCCTGATGACTATCTTTCTTTTACTGTTTCTGCTTGCCCAACAGAGTAGTATAGGTCTTCTCGAAGATCCCGCATTCATTAAAACCGGCGGTTTTTTTGCCGCCACAGGCGGGCTTTCTCTTCTGGCAGCCGACGTGCTTATCCCCGTTCCGTCAAGCCTCGTAATGATGTATTTCGGAATAGTTTTCGGAGTAGTCCCAGGTTTTTTGCTTTCCTTAACAGGATCTATCCTGTCTTCAGCGGTTGGATACGCTTTTGGAAAAATGGGGGCACCTTTGTATACGCGTATAATATCTTCGAATGAGCAAAAAGAGGCCTGTGATATATTGAACCGATGGGGAGCTGTTGCAATATTAGCAACTCGTCCGATTCCAATACTCTCCGAGACGCTGGCGGTTATCGCCGGAGCAGGCGGGATGAAAAAACTACCCTTTATTTTAGTTGCCTTTCTGGGCGGCCTTCCCGGCTCATTTCTTTTCGCATGGGCCGGTGCTACCGCGCGCAGCGTTCCCGCTACTTCACTTTGTTTCGGTATTGTAATAATTACGGCAGCAATATTTTGGTTTGTCGGTCAGGTGTTAACAAGAAAAAAACAGATTGGCGGCGAAAGAAAACCTGAAAGCTTATGATTTTTTCTTTTTTATTTTAAGGTAGCACTCACTCCCAAGCCGCTTAACCATTGCTGTGTTTACACAGAATCCGCCGGATGTCCTGTATGGGTTATCGATGAGTTTTGTACAGTTGATCTCCGCGTTTGGATCGGGAACAATCGAAACCAGTGATCCTTCCATTGCCGAGCCGTGTACCCTCGTACCCTGATTATCTACTTTCAGAGCAGTTGAGCCTGTAAAAACCCATCTCATTTCTTTCTTAAGCCCTTTTTGCGCTTCGGAAGAAGCCGAATCACGATATGTAATCAGATCTTTTACATCTAGCGACACGGTCTTTTCCCTGTCACTATAAACTATAGTCAAGTCCAGAGTGTCCCCAATTACTACCAAAGATGTTTCCGGATTGTCCACATATCCGATTTTGCCGGGTTTGGCGTTGATCAGAAGCAGCGCGGCATGAAAGTTTTTTGGGTCACAATCAAGAGCCAAAACAGATTCATATGTTTTGCCGCCGGTTGTAACCGCAATATATTCAAGAATCCCCGAATCAAGCGCCGGTTTGGCGGGGATCAGAAGTGCTTGTTCGGAGCTGATCACCCTTATTTTTCCCAGGTTTATCGTATCGTTTTGAGCCCCGGTTACCGTCTGGAAACCGGCCAGAACAATCAAAAACACCTCGAGTAGTCTTTTAATCACGATTTGAGTTTCTCCTGCTCAGGAAAGAATCAGTTCCATTGCGATCAGGGAGTAAGCCGTCGAAAGAACAGGATCATTCTCCCACCAGCGACCAACATCGTTAATCCAAAATCCTTCATTTTTCTGGAGATTCAAGTATTGCACCAGAAGCTCTTTTCTCCAATCTATCTTTCCTCTACCTTTTACCTGCAGATATTGCTCGCCATGGATTTTGAGTGCTTTGGCCATGATATGATAGTAAAAGAATATCCCCTGCCGGCCAACCCCGGGATTCTCGTCCAAGGTGTAATTATTACAAAGCCAGGTATGAACTTCTTTTATCCGGGGATCATCTTTAGACACATTCGAAAAAAGCAAACTTAACAACCCGGCATACGAAGCACTTCCGTACGAACGCGGCACTTCGATGCCTTTAATAGAATCTGTTCCGGCCTTACTATTGCCGGGAAAATATATGAATCCGCCTCGGTTTATGCTGTCACCTGTCGCCCAGGGTGCATCGTTGGAAACCGGCAGGTTTTGACACCGAGTAATGAATTGAAGTGCAGCTTTCCAGTTAAGTTTTTTGACAGCAGGTGCGATTTGGATTTCTTCTTTCGAGTCGGATTTCTTAACATCCACGGAAGGTTTACTCACAGTCTCCGTCAGCTTGAGCGCCTGAATAGCCCATGATGTATTCATCATGTCTGAATTACCACTTTTATTATATCCGATTCCCCCATCGTATGGGCCGTCGGCTACTCCGGGCTTTCCAACATCCATTTGATTGTCTACCAGGTAATTATTCGCACCTGCAATTATTTTATGATGACGTGGATCGTTTCGCGTGGAGAAAGCCAACAGACAAATAGCAGTATTATAATTATGATAGCCGTTGATATATATGCCGCCGTCGGGTTGTACGCACGTTTCAAGAAACTTGAACCCCTTATCGACGGTTGATTGATATTTCGCG
>CAZPHU010000174.1:0-5579 GCA_964586285.1 uncultured Fibrobacterota bacterium
TCGCAGCTTGTCTGGATGCTTTTTCTTAAAATCTTCGATGACAAAGAACAGGAGTACGAACTCCTTTCCACCAAATACACCTCCCCCATCCCCAAAGGCCTTCGCTGGCGAGACTGGGCGGCGGATGATGAAGGGATCACCGGGGATGAGCTTGCGGATTTTGTCAACAACAAACTCTTTCCCAGGCTAAAGGAGCTCGAATACGGCCGCGGTATCGATCCCAAGGCCAAAATCGTGCGGGCGGTGTTTGAGGATGCCTATAACTACATGAAATCCGGCACGCTGATGCGGCAGGTGATCAACAAGATAAACGAGATCGACTTCAACAGCTCCAAAGACCGGCACCTGTTTAACGATATCTACGAGAAAATACTCAAAGATCTGCAGAGCGCCGGTAATGCCGGTGAATACTACACGCCGCGTGCGGTCACGCAGTTTATCGTGGATATGGTCGCCCCCAAACTGGGGGAGAAAATCCTCGATCCGGCCTGCGGAACCGGCGGGTTTCTGGTCTGTGCGCTGGAGCATATTTTCAATACCAAACAGGTCAAGAGCGCAAAGGACAGCAAGAAGCTGCAGGATCTTATCCATGGTGTCGAAAAGAAACCGCTTCCCCATTTGCTGTGTGTCACCAACATGATTTTGCACGGTGTCGAGGCGCCCACAAACATCAAACGTGACAACACACTCTCCCGCCCGCTTCGCGACTATGCCGCAAAGGATTACGTGGATGTGGTTGTCACCAACCCGCCGTTTGGAGGGATAGAGGAGGATGGTATCCAGCACAATTTCCCGGCGACATTTCGCACCAAGGAGACCGCCGATCTGTTTTTGCTGCTGATCATGACCATTCTCAAGCCGCGCGGTCGCTGCGGCATCGTTTTGCCCGACGGGACGCTTTTCGGGGAGGGTGTGAAGACCCGAATCAAGGAAAAGCTTCTTGACACCTGCAACCTTCATACAATCGTTCGTCTCCCCAACGGGGTCTTCAATCCCTATACCGGTATCAAGACAAACCTGCTGTTTTTCACCAAGGGTGAGCCGACAAAGGAGATCTGGTACTTCGAGCATCCCTACCCCGACGGATACAAGAGCTATTCCAAAACAAAGCCGATGCGTATCGAGGAGTTTGAGCCGGAGAAGAAATGGTGGAAAAAACGGGTAGAGAGCGAATACGCCTGGAAAGTGCCGGTCCAGCAGATAAAAGACAACAACTACAACCTGGATATCAAAAACCCCAACGTTGAGGATGAAGACCACGGCGATCCCCGGGAGCTTCTCAAGGAGTACCGGCAGATCGAAAAGGAGGTCCAGAAGATTCGCGACAAGCTCAAAGCCGAACTGATGGCCGCGCTGGGAGGCAAAGCATGACCAAGCTGCTGTTCGACAACTTCGATATGTTGGCCGAATCCCCCGGCGGGGTGGACAAGCTGCGAAAGATGATTCTGCAGATGGCGGTGCAGGGGAAACTTGTGCCGCAGGATCCCAATGATGAGCCGGCGAGTGTGTTGGTTGAGAAGATAAGAGAAGTAAAGACGCAGGTATTGAAAAGGAATATCAAGAAGAAGCCTACTGAATTACCAGTTATTGAGCCCAATGAAGAGCCGTTTGAACTTCCGAACGGGTGGCAATTTGTGCGTTTAGGCGATTTGTCAACAAGAATTGGATCAGGGAGTACTCCTCGTGGTGGTAAAAGTGTTTATACAAAAAAAGGAATCCCATTTCTTCGATCTCAGAATATCTGGAATGACGGATTGAGAATGGCTGATGTCGCATATATTCCAGCTACTATTCACCAGAAAATGGCAAACACAGTAGTTAACCGTTATGATATATTGCTGAATATTACAGGCGCTTCTTTAGGTCGATGTACTGTTTTTCCCGATGGCATTGGTGAAGCAAACGTCAGCCAACATGTTTCAATCATCCGGCCTGTTTTGGAATCTATTTGTAAATACCTGCACCTATGCATTCTTTCACCATATACTCAAGAGCTAATTTGGAACAGGCAAGTCGGTATGGCGCGTGAAGGTTTAAGCAAAAAAGTACTTGAGCTGTTTGAGATTCCATTCCCACCTCTAAACGAACAAAACCGCATCGTCGCCAAGGTAGACTCCCTCATGTCCCTCTGCGACGAACTGGAAAAGCAACAACAGAAAAAGGCGAATAAGAAGCGCTCCCTCAACAAAGCCTCTCTGTTTGCGCTCACCACCTCGGCCACAAAGCAGGCGTTTAACAAGAACTGGAATCTTATCACCGGCAACTTCGACCTTCTGTACAGCACGCCGGAAAATGTCGATGAGCTGAAACAGACAATCCTGCAGCTTGCCGTCCAGGGCAAACTGACGGAGAAATGGCGCGAAGAGCAAAAAGCTCAGGGCAAAACAATAGAGCCGGCAAGCGTGCTGCTGGAAAAGATACGCCGGGAGAAGGAGAAGCTTGTCAGGGAAGGCAAGATAAAAAAGCAAAAGCCCCTGCCGCCGATTACGGAGGAGGAGAAGCCGTTTGATCTGCCGGAGGGGTGGGAGTGGTGTAGGTTGGGGGAGATAATATCCCTTATTTCCGGACAGCACTTAAAACCTGAGGAATATAACGAGCGCAGAGAAGGGATACCATACTATACGGGCCCGGCGGATTTCGGATTCGAAAATCCAACTCCAATGAGATGGACTAAAGAAAAGAGAGCTACGGCAGTAAATGGTGACATTCTTCTTACGGTAAAGGGTGCTGGTATCGGGAAAATAAACATGTGTACCGATACTGAAGCTGCAATTAGTAGGCAATTGATGGCAGTAAGGCCATGTTTAATAGATAAAAATTTTCTATTCCTCTACATGAAGACTGCGTTCATTGAGTTACAAAAGGCAGCTGTCGGAATAGCCATTCCAGGTATAGGGAGAGATGATGTGCTTCGAAGAGTTGTGGGCGTACCAAGCATAGCAGAACAGCAAGGTATTACCAACAAGACCGTGGTATTTATGAGTTCTTGCGACATTATTAATGATAAGCAGAACACAAATTATTTTCTTTCTAAAAATTATAACAATACTATTTTACACGCTGCAAACAACAGTACAATGTTTTTATGGGGAGGCAAGTAAATACTACCTATGCAAAACTACACAAATGCTGAAATGCGGATAAAAATCATTGACGAAATTAATCGCGAATCTTACATGACCTTTCGTGATTTTCTATTTTCATTTAATGTTAAGCTCTTTGTCAAAAACACCGCAGGTAGGACCATTGACTTTAAAATAAACGCTTTAAACTACAGAGATGATGCAACGGTTAAGGAGTCAATATCCGTCAGCTATGGCAAAGAATACTACTTTGCGGATGATCCAAGTATAGTAACTAATCTGGTGCGTGTTTTCGATACGACAGTGGAATATCTTGAATCAAATGGATATATTGTTACAGTTAATTGTGATAGGTCTCCTATGGAACCTGTATTGTATTATGATACAGATGGAGGAAGTATTATTAGACCCGTAATGAAGACCTACCTCAAATGGAACGGCACAATGTTTTTCAAGACAATAGATCTAGATAATTATGTTAAACGGGGGTACAGAACTTATAGTGAACATAGTGACTGGAAAAAAGAAAAGCACAGGAAATTAAAGGAACAATGTGCCGAAATGGATAAAAATAGGAGATATAGAGAAGAGGTCAATAGAGCAAATGAAGAAATTCGAAATGCCGAAAAGGCTCGGCAGATTCAGAATGGCCACACGAGAATAGCCATTTTTATATCTGCTATTGGCCTGGTAGTTAGCTCTACCCTTTCTTTTATTTCACTCTGTAATAAATCTGAAACCGCGACAAAAATAATTCCGGCTTTAAGTAACACAACAGATTCCATGACAATTTTGTCCATACCGATGACGCCAGAAACCGTTCATATTAGTGATACGCTTGTGATTTATGACACACTCAACATCGATAAATCTCAAGCAAACAGCAAGGTTACGAAGAACAAAAAGGGCCGATAGTAATTTTTTCCCATCAGTGCGATAGTAATACTAATTTCCAAACAGTATTTGCAATTGCTCCCCATGCGTTTCTGCTTAAACCATATTGGACATGGGTACGATTTTTGTACTTCCGTAGTAAATGAGGATAACATGAAAAGAATAAACAATCGCAAAGATATATTACTTCTATTGCTCCATTCTCCAACGGACACAACTGGGGAGAAGGTAGTGTCAAATATTTTTCGCACTTTTTTTCTTCGGCTCTTCCCTTGTCATCTCCTTTGTACATTTCCCTCTGTATGAGCTGTAACCGCTTGGGCATATCCACTCTCTTAGATGGTATAATGGAAAAATGATTCCAAATATACCATCTTCACTCGGCTTCTTATAGAAATCTAAGAAATCTCGCTCTAATTTTTTGAAAACTTTATGCGGATTGTTATGAGAAAAAATTCCAGGCATAATAGAGCACTACACTTTTAAAAATTATTGGAAAAGGTACCCATGTAAGAATACCGTAAATGAAATGGCACCTACTATTATTAGAAGAATTTACAGGAAGAGCAGAAGAAATAGACGCTTACTTAAGAACAACCCAGTCCCTTTTTCCTCAATTTCTTGACAACGCCAATTTTAAATGGGTGTCAATAACTTTTTCTTCATTTGCGGCCATGTCACTGTCATTGTTTTTATCCATACTTCAAAACTCCTAATCCTCCAACAACATCTCCTCCACCACCTTCAACGTCCTCCCCTTCTCATCCACCCAGCTTTGCGGCCCGGATCTACTTGTCCCGGCTACAAGCACGGCCGCATAGGACGAGGAGCTCAGGATACTGTCTTTGGTGAGTCGATAGTTATCACCATCTTTTATGATGGTACCGTCCTCGATCCATTTCTTGCGTATGGCTGCGGTTTTACCGGGCATGCTTTTGCTTGTTTTGCCGGAAATATGAGAACCTTTGAAAAGCACGAAACCGTCGTCGGTTTGCTGCCCTCTTGCGGTAAGGTCCCGGATGGTAAAGGTGAAAACATACTTGGAAAGTGCCGGTTTGGTGGATTGCGGGAGCTCTATTTCTTCGGAAACTTTCACCGGCTCAAGCAGTCGGTGGCCTAATGTGCCCAGGACGATGCGCAGGTTATGGATAAACTCCTCCATTGCATCCTTGTCGGATCTTGGCAGGCTCGATTCGGTGGGGCTGTTACTGTTTTCGATCGCGTAGCGTTCGGCATCGATGCTGATAGTCGTGAGTCGTGATTCCAGATATTTAATATGTGCCTTGGTAAGGTTTTCATCTTTGCTGGTGAAAATCACCACCTCATTCCAGAAATCTTTGTCCTTTTCATGTTGGCTCAGGCGCTTTATGACATTCTCCGATTCGCCGATATACGCCCGATCACCGGTATCGGCGGTTTGTTTCTCGAGAAGAAAGTAGACACCGGGGCGTAATGCCTCCGTCCAATCCTTCAATTCATTGAGACGGGTTCGGGGGCAGGCAATCGCCTGTCCGGACCAATTGGCTATTTCCACATGGCGGATACCGGTGGGCGCACCGTCGGCAAGATAGATCGTTACTTTTCGTCCGAATTTCATGAGGT
>CAZPHU010000175.1:0-5491 GCA_964586285.1 uncultured Fibrobacterota bacterium
GGGACCTAAAAGCTGCCGCTTACAGTATGCGTTTGGGGGGTCGCTTTAATCAGGCTCATCGTTCCCTTCTCATCCCGGCAGTACAACATCCCGTCGGCGAAGGTCAGCGACCCCTTCCCCCGCGAATTCCCCTTCTGCTTACCGGTCATCAGATCCAGACAAAACCATCCCGCTGCATTTGAGCCCGAGCCATACACATGCCCCTGGTGAAAAATAACCCCTCCGTGATGATTATCCATAAGCTCGGTGGAATAAACGGTTTTGGCCGCTACTTTTTTGCCCGATGCGCTCAGCTTCACCAGCATAGAGCCCTTTCCGTAGCCGGTTGAAGCAAAAACGTGGTCATTGTGAAAGATTGCATCGGTGCAGTTGTTGTCGCGGCTGTTGTTGAAAGGAACAGTCCACAAAAGCGCACCGGTTTTCGAATCGACACCGTAGAGCTGCTCGGAACTCAGGCCGATCAGCTGCCGATATCCCCCCGAGGTAGCCAGGATATGTGAGCTAAATCCCACATTTCCCTTGATATCGGTATTAGACCAGATAACCGCCCCCGTTTTCTTATTCAGGCAGATCACAAACGCCTTATCCCCGGCTGCGCTGCAGAAAAGCCGGTCACCTTCGATCAGAACCGACTCCGCATAGCCGTACTCAGGCAGCTCCCCCCCAAATTTCTCTTTAAGATCCATCGCCCAGATCTGCTTGCCGGTTGCGGCATCCAGCGCCACCAGATGCCCCGCGTCACTCAGAAAGTAGAGATTTCCCCCATCGATGGTGGGAGTGCTTCGTGAGCCCGAATAAGCCCTGGCCCAGGATCGGGTAGTCTCCCATGCCTCACCGACCTGTTTTTCCCAGGCCGGTTTTCCGTTCAGATGGTAGGCATAGACATAGGTCTTTTTATTCTTGTTTCCGGCGGTATAGAAATATCCGCCCGCAAACGAAACCGAGCTGTACCCTTCACCAAGGTCCGAAACGCTCCATCGCATCGCAGGCCCTTTCTCGGGCCACGATTTCAGAAGGCCGGTTTCGGCGGACTTGTTGTTTCGCTCGGGGCCGTGAAAACAGGCCCAGTCGGCTTGCGGGGATGAAAAAACTCCAATACACAAAAGTGTGTAAAAAATCGAAATGGTTTTGGTTATTCTTCTAAAAAGCATAATGGCTACTCCCGGGAACAGATTCTAGGTATAGCGCCTGTGGCTGTTGACTATTGTCTCATTGAGAGATTTTCTTTCGGTTATTCGCGTAACCTTCTGAAACACAACAATATCAGCAACAATGGAATTACCTCGCCGGACAATACACGCGACTGCTTCAATTCTTGTATTCTCAGGGAATTGCTCGACCCATCCGCTCACATACGCTCAAACCGGGCACTATGATAAACTAATAAATACCTTTTTGTTTTTTTCTGGAAAATCCAAATATTCACAAGAAAGCGCGATTAACGACAATTTCGCAGATGAAAGCCGCCCGCCCGAAAAGTGGTGATTACATCCGTTCCCGGAACGCCATTTGCTGGCTTTCTATTGGTCTCCGCTGAGTTTTCTGTTTGTTTTCCTAAGGCTGCTTCAAAACCAATCTCCGGAGGTTAATATGCCGCCCTATCGTGTTCTTGTTCTGGATAGAAACACAGAAGAGGTCGAGGAGATTCGCCGGGTTCTCCAGCAAAACGGCACCAGTGTCGACGTGGTCGGCGCCGAGAGCGAAAACGATTTCTCATCGGCCATAGACAACATGGAGTTTGCCGCGGTACTCACGGTCGATAAAGTCGACGGATTTGGGGGTTTTGATGCTCTTGAGAAGACCAGGCAACGCCGCCCCGACATGCCTTTTGTGGTTTTAACCTCTGTGCGCGACCGGCAGCTTTTAGCCAAATATTACCAAAAGGGCGTAACCGACGTGCTTCCCTCATCCGAGCTGTGGCGCCTGCCTTTCCTCCTGCGTCATGCTGTCGAGGCGCCTCCTCCGGTTAAAAAGTACGAATCGCGGGCAACCGAAACTCTGAATCGGCTGGTTGGGGCCACGATGGATCTGTCGCGGGCGCGTTCGCTGGATGACATAACCCGCGTCATTCGTCATGCTGCTCGCGAGCTTGTGGGGGCGGACGGCGCCTCATTTGTGCTCAGGGAAGGGGATCTGTCGTATTATGCCGATGAGGATGCGATCGCTCCGACTTTCAAGGGTATGCGTTTTCCGATGAAAGTGTGTATCGGCGGATGGGCGATGATCAACAGAGAGCAGGTGGTTATAAAGGATGTTTATCAGGATGAGCGAATACCGATTGAAGCTTATCTGCCTACGTATATAAAGAGTCTGGTGATGACACCGGTGCGAAAGCAGGAGCCTGTCGCGGCCATAGGCGTTTACTGGGCCCGGGAGCACGAGGCCGATGAAAATGAGATTAGTCTGCTGCAGACACTCGCCGATCTTACCTCACTGGCGATGGAAAATGTAAACCTCTTGACAGATTTGGAACTTCGTGTCAGGGAGCGAACCCGTGAGCTTGAGTTTTCCAACAACGAACTGAAGGCTTTCTCCTACAGCCTCTCTCACGATATGCAGGCACCGCTTCTGGCCGTGGAAACTTACAGCGGCAATTTGCTTGAAAAGGATGGGCAAATGCCCGAGTCCAGGCGCAAAGAGTATCTGCAGATTGTCCACGGCGAGGCCAAGAGGCTTACCCGCATGGTCAAAGACATGCTTCGGCTCTTTAAGTTGTCTCGTTCGCCGCTTCACATTCACGATGTTGACATAAGTGCAATATCCGCTCAGCTTCTGGAGCGACTGCGAGCCGATGAGAGCGATCGTGCGGTGGAGTTGCGCGTGGAGCCGGGCATTACCCTGCCGGGTGACTGGGGGCTTTTTACCATCCTGCTTCAGAACCTGACCGCAAACGCCTGGAAATTCACCCGCACTCGTCCGGTGGGCAGAATCGAGGTGGGCAAAACAATCGGAGAAAAAAATGAAACAGTTGTTTATGTAAAGGACAACGGGGTGGGTTTTGATATGAAATATGCCGAGAAGCTTTTTCAGCCTTTTCAGAGATTTCATTCCCACGAGGAGTTTCCCGGTTCGGGTATCGGCCTGGCGACGGTGGATAGGATAATAAGAAAGCACAACGGTCGGGTGTGGGCGGAGTCGGAGAAGGAGAAGGGAACCACCATTTATTTTACCGTTCCCCAAGTCTCCCCAAAGGCAAAGGCTGTTATCAAGTAAAAGCCTGTTTAGCCCGGGATATCTTATTTACCCATAACTAGGAAAACACAAGGATATGAGGGGCATGTCTATTCGAATTCTATATCTGGAAGACAATCCGATTGATGTCAGGATGGTGAATGCGGCTCTTGAGGACGGCGACTTATCCTGCGAGCTTAGGGTGGTAGGCAGTCGTGAGGATTTTCAGCGGGCTTTGTCGGATTCTTTTGATATAGTTCTGGTGGATTACCGAGTGCCCGGATACGGCGGTCTGGCGGCTCTTGAGGATGTCCGCAAGATGCACGAGCATTTCCCGGTTATAATTGTATCGGCTACGATAGGGGAGGATACCGCGGTTGAAGCGCTCAAAAGCGGAGCAACCGACTATGTTATGAAACAGAATCTGTCCCGTCTGGTGCCCGCGATCAAGCGTGCGATAAAGGAGCATGAGGTTTTTACAGAGCGGGAAAAGGGCCGGGAGGCGCTTGCGGATTATTCAAAGGAACTTTCGGATGTCAATAGATTGCTGATCGAAAAGAATCGCGATCTTGAGGAGGCCAACCGCAAGCTCAGACAGCTGGACATGATGAAAACCGATTTTATCTCCATGGCCTCACACGAGCTTCGGACCCCGGTCACCAGCATAATGGGTTTTGCCGATACACTTATCTCGCCCGATATGAATCTGAGTGATGAAGAGCGGGGGCAATTCATGAAGATTATCAGCCAACAGTCACACAGACTTTCTCGGCTGGTAAATGCTTTGCTCGATCTGTCGAGAATCGACAAGGGGACTTTCGAGATCAGACGCGATAAGTTTGATATAAGAGAAGAGATAGACGAAGCTTTAAAAGAACTTCATGTCCCCCCGGAGATAAATGTTGTCACCGACGCCCAAACGGGCGGTGAGGTCGATGCCGACAGGACTCGCGTGCGCCAACTTTTAGTCAACATACTCGATAATGCTGTGCGTTTTACTTTTCCTTCGGGGCAGATACGAATCGAAATGAAGGAGGCCGGCGACCAGAAGCTTCTGGTTCGCATACGCGATTTCGGTCCCGGCATTCCGACCGATGAGCTGGAGCGGGTGTTTGAGAAGTTTTACCGCTCTCGCCTGAGGATGCGTGAGGGGCAGGGCAGCGGCCTGGGGCTTTCCATAGCAAAGGAAATTGTACTGCTTCACGGCGGAAAAATATGGGCCGAGGCCAACCCCGACAAGGGAGCGAGCATATGTTTTACGCTGCCTCGTTAGCTTGATGCAAAGGCGTCGGCTGGGGGGGGGAAGTCGTAAAGTGTAGTTTTGTTAAAGTCTGTGAGCCTCGGAATGTAACTTTTTTGTGTAAAAACCACTTTGAATTCTTTACTTTTATTAAAAGGGCGATTGGACAAGCCCGGTCGCCATTGGTCCCATTCAAAATGAAATAGTGTCTGGAACGCGTTTTTCTCTATTCCTACATACCGTTTCCCTTTCTGCTCTGTCTTGATGGCAAAGAATTGACTATTCATCGTTACTATATGTTCCCGCAGGCAAACTACCGGAAAACCTGCAATCAATAGTAGATAATCAGTTATATTATGATTATAAACTCCTCTTTAAAGAATAAACCATCCGGGCGTCTCCCCCAATCGTTCCGATTGGCGGTCGCTCCTCCTCCATGCTCCCTTCGGTCGGTACCTTCGTTCCTCATTTCGCCACAAACCCACTGGCTCATTCGTCTCTCCGGCACTAAAAGCTTTGCTTCGCTTCAGCTTTTACATTCCGTCCGAGCTGACGCGGAAGGCGAACAATTGAAAACGTGAAAGGGAGGAAATGCCCGCAGTTTGCCTTCCGCGCTGAAGGCGCGCCGCATGCCAGTCCCGCATGCCAGTCCCGCATGCCAGTCCCGCATGCCAGTCCCGCATGCGGGAGCAACGCCTCTGGTAGACCATCCCACACCCGTACCACCCCCCGCAATCAGCCCGCCAGGGCTGATTGGGGGCAAAACCGCGAATTTATTCGTGCACAAAACCCTGTTCTTCCAAAAAATATAACTACCATCCCATAAAAAAATGGTCAATTTGAACCATTTAAGGCTGTTTTGTCGAAATAATTTGCACATGTCAAATTATAAATGCTTTGCAAATTAGACAAATTACTGTTTAATGACTGCTTAGGACGATTCCTTATGGGATGGTATTGAAAAAATATTGGAAATGTTCCCTACTGTTCGGCCCTTGAAAAAAGCTTCGCGAACGGCACGGTTCCAGTATGACATCGACGGGTGATTCGTGTAGGTGTATTTTATTCCCAACGGTTCCG
>CAZPHU010000176.1:0-5450 GCA_964586285.1 uncultured Fibrobacterota bacterium
ACAGCCGCACTACCTTTGCTAAAGGGGCAGTTACCGCAGCAAAATGGCTGAGTTATAAACCGGCCGGATTGTATTCAATGAACGATATGCTCGGTCTATAAAAAGGCTTACCTTTCAGTTTTCCTCAGGGAGCGGATATGCTCAAATGTTTTGTCCCTGCAGCAGTTTTCTGCCTAGGTATCTCTGCGCTCTATGCGCAAGACTCCGGTGCTGTAAAAGAAGAGAAATCAGAGAAGAAATCAATCGTGGTTGAGCAGACTCTCGGCGATATCGTTGTCGAAGAGGAAGGCTCGGACGAAAGTGAAGCGATTGTTGTTCCACAATCTTCCGGCGGGAGTGAATCTGCAGCAGGCACCTCGCCTGCCGAAGATGATCCGGCTGCCGACGTAGAAGAAATGCCCCAGGAGCATAATGAGGAGGCGCAAGCCTCAGAAGGGGATCTCTTTATCATCAGTGATGAGGAAGAGAGTATTCTCACGACTGGAAAACAGCAGGAATCTCAGGTCGAGCAACCGGACGCAGACAGCTCCGTGGCCCCGCAGATGTCGGAAGAAAAGTCTGCCGTCTCCACCCCACAAAACAAGCTTCCGCCCCGAAAGGTAACTCGCCCCACCCACACGAATCCCGATCTTCCTCAGTCGGATTCGGACGGGAGCACGGCTGAGGAGTCGGAGGTGGTTGTCGATCCGGTGGTGGAGAGTACCCGATCCATAAATTTCGCCAAAAATGCCGACGAGTATCGATCGCCCAAAAAAGCGATGCTTATGTCGTTGCTTGTTCCCGGGCTGGGGCAGGCCTATGTTAAAAAATATGTCAAAACCGCAATCTTCGGCGTTGCAGAGGCGGCAATCATAGGGTTTGCCATAAATTCCCATCTCAAGGGGAATGACCAGAGGGATCAGGCACACGCATTTGCCGACAGGAACTACGATCCCGGAAAAATGGAAGAATTCTATACCGGCCTTGAACAGCATATAAGACAAAAAGAACCCGATGACTATAGAAATATTCTCAGCTCATGGATCGATTCGGGTATCGTTCGTAAATCATCTCTGGATGATAATTATTATCAGAAGATCGAAAACAAAAGCTATGTGCAGGGGTGGAAGGATAACGAGCCGGACTTTTCCGGTGGGCAATACGTGATGGAATCGGAGGATTACCGTTATGTATATGGAAATTACCTTGACGGTCAGGATTCGACCTGGCTGATCAACAGGCTCAACGATCAGGGAGAAGTGATTGAGGGCGGGATATTCGGATATTCAGAAAACCAGATTGCATACAATGACATGATAAGCGATGCCAACGGGCATTATAAGGTCTCAACCAGGCTTCTTTTCCTGCTTGTCGCCAACCACATCGTTTCGGCGGTCGACGCACTTATAACTGCAAATGCTCACAACGATGCGCTGCTTGAGCGGGAAAGTGTATGGCAGCGGATTGATCTCGACCAGCAGATGGCGTTTACCGGCTCAGATATAAAGGCCAGACTCGGGCTTAACATACGGTTTTAATTATGAAATACATTACAAAATTACTTTCTCTGACACTTCTCAGTTTCTCGGCTCTCACCGCCCAGGTGGTCATCGAGCCGGAGGTGGAAACCGACAGTATCGATGTTTTCGGCCGGCAGGAGGAGCAGAATGTTGACAAGTCGCCGGCACTGGCAAAGCTTACCACTATTTTAGTTCCGGGGCTTGGACATCAGTACCTGGGTAACAGCACGCATGCGCTTACCTATTTTACCGCTGAAGCCGCCTTTATTTTCGGTCTCGTATTTACGGAGGGCTATTCGCAGAGGCTTTTCAAAGACAGTCGCGCATATGCAGGCAGGCATGCTGAGGCTTTGGGCGGAGCGGGAGCGGATGAGTATTACTGGAAAAATGTCGGCAGTGAGATGAGCTCTCTGGACTACAACACCAGAATGGAGCAGATACGGTCTCCGGAAGATAAGTACAATGAAGAGCACCTCGCCTGGCACTGGGATGATGAAACCAATCAGGAAAAGTACAATCAGATGAGAGAGAAAGCCACCCTCATGCATGTAGGGTCGTCGTTTTTTTTGGGAGCGATGGTGCTTAACAGGGCAATCGCCTATATCGACATCATGCGGAAATTGCGAAATAACCGCGTTGGCGGACATGCTTTACGGTTTCACCCCTATCATAATCTTGCCAGCGGAACATCCAGTATAACCCTCGTAGGAAAATTTTAAACACCGTTACAAGAACCAAAACTGTATCAAAATCACAACAGACGAGTATAGTCTTGCTCTTTTGGATGAAGTATTAGTATTTTGGTACCATATCTTGTGGTTGACATCGACATGCTAACGCATGTCGAGATTAAGCACAAAGAAGGTGCAGGATTCACTTTTTTTGAAGAGAGAGGTAAGGGATGAAGTGTCCTTACTGCGGACATGAACAGGACAAAGTCGTTGACTCACGCTCCAGTAAAGAGGGACGAGCCGTTCGACGTCGCCGGGAGTGTCTTGAATGTGAAAAACGTTTTACCACATACGAGTATATAGAGAATTTTCCGCTGACGATTGTAAAAAATGACCAGCGTCGGGAGCCTTATGATAGACAAAAGCTTCTCTCCGGTATTATATCGGCTTGCAAAAAACGGCCGGTGAGCATGAAGAAGATCGAAAGTGTGGTTGATAAGATCGAGAATCAGTTGGAGAAGCAGGCCCGCACTGAAATATACGCCGCGGAGATCGGCCAGATGGTTATGGAGGAGCTGTATCATACGGATGATGTTGCGTATGTACGGTTTGCTTCTGTTTATCGCAAGTTTAAAGATCGGGGAGAGTTTGTCAGCGAAATAAAGGAAATGGAGTCGAAAACAGATCCTCGTTCACGTCTGTGCAAATAAGTCCGGCGTCTGTCTACTCACCGCACTGAAGAATACTTCCTGCGCCGGTATCGGCATCGAAGAAATCTTCTTTGAAATAGAAGAATCCCTGCTCATCAGTTGAGTAGAAGTCGCTGATCTGACTTTTAAAGAACTCTTTAAGTGCAGATTCTTTATCCTGGCCTTCTATGATAGAGTGCCTGAGGGCATGTTTTTCAACCGGTACGATAAATGCTATCGCATACTTTGGCATGCATTTGCTCCTTATTGATTGTTATACGAAAACGTGACAGGCTTTACAATAGCCCTCTAAAAATAGGTTCTGACATGGTCAGGGCAAACCCTAAATTCCACTATACACTTTTTTAGGAGGATAATACCACATGCGAATCGTACGAAGCTGGATGGTAGTAATAGTTTGCATAGTGTGTGCCAATTCAGTTTCAGCCGCCGCTAACCTGCAAAAAATACTGCAAAGCTCAGGCTACTCTCCAGAAAAAGTCGGCGTCTATATCAAAAAGCTGGGAACCGACTCGGCAATCGTAATGCTCAACGGAAAAGAAAAATTCAATCCCGCATCGGTGATGAAACTGGTGACCGGTGCAGCCTCCTTTGACCTTCTCGGCCGCGACTATCAGTTCGAAACGGCAGTGTATCTGGGCGGCGATTTTGACCGCGATTCGGGGATCGTCAAAGGAGATCTGTACATCCAGGGGGGCGGCGATCCGGGCTTTACCGCAGAAAAGCTGTGGCTGTTTTCGCAAAATATCCGTCATCTGGGGATAAAAAAAATAGAGGGCGATCTTGTATTCGATGATTCTTTCTTCGATACGGTGGATGTCGGCCTTGGTTTCTCTGCGGGTAATTCCAGCCGCGCCTACGAGGCTCCTGTCTCTGCAATCTCGGCAAGCTTCAATACGGTTGCAGTGCATGTGGCTCCGGGGGCACACCCCGGCTCTCCCGTTCATATCGAGCCTTTCCCGCGAATTCGTGATATCCCGATCATCTCCACGGCGAAAACTCTGGATGGGAAAAACTCCACACCGCTTCGGGTGACAACAGAAAATAGAGACGGTCGAACATCTATACTGGTCTATGGCGGTATGTCGGTAAACGATCGTCCGCGGTATATCTATCGCAAAGTGTGGGAGACATGGCAGAACTTCGGACGGGTGTTGTGGTCCAATTTCGAGGAAAGTGGTATCGTGCTTGATGGCAGCATGAGAAAAGAGGTGGTTCCCGCTTCGTTAAAAAATTCCGGACCGTTTTATGTGTTTAAGTCTGATCCCATTAACAGATTTATTGACGCGATGTATAAATACAGCAGCAATTTTGCCGCAGAGATGCTGTTCAAAACGATATCGGCCGAAAACAGCGAAACTCCCGGCTCCTGGGAGGGAAGCTCTAAAATAGTGGAAAACTGGTGGAAGGAGCAGAAGCTGTCCGATTCGCTGGTGGTTGTAAACGGGTCGGGTATGGGTAACATAAACCGGGTGAGTCCCGAACAAATTGTTCAGCTGCTGGAAAATGTCTGGACGAAGAAAAATTATAACGTTGAGTATGTCAATGCACTTTCGGTTGCAGGTGTGGACGGAACGCTGAAAAGCCGGTTTAAGTATTCACCGCTTAAAGGCATGCTGCGTGCAAAGACGGGGACCTTGAACAGCTATGGGGTAAGCACGCTTGCCGGCTACGTTTTTGCTCCCGGGGGAACCTATGTGTTCGCGGTCTTTGTTAATAACGGCGGTGCAGCGCAGTACAATCACTGGCAGTTGCAGCGCAAAATACTCGAGCAATACATACCGACGAAAAGTTAAACGTATCAATAACGTCAAAAATGAACAAAGAAAAAGCCGCACTGCCCGAGGCCGTGCGGCTTTTTCCTTGTAAGATAAAAAGCTCGATCAATTAACCGAAAAATTCGGCATACACTTCCTGACCGTGTTCGTAGGTGGCGGTAGCGCGCTTTCTTCCGCTTTTGTAGAATTCTGTCTTCTTACCATGAAGCTGTCCTTCTGCGTAGTGCGCTTCCTTACTCTTTTTGCCGTTTTCATAGTATTCGACAACTTTTCCGTGCAGAGCGTTATCCTTGTACTCTTCTTCTTTCTTCACCGTACCATCTTCGTACCACTCTTTTACTGTGCCTGAGAGATTTCCGGCAATATAGGGTTCCACTTTTGCTAGCTTACCGTTGTTGTGCCACCATTTCGACTCACCTTCTTTTTTCCCGTTTGCGAAAGTGATCTCAGAGGCTTTTGTTCCGTCTTCATGATAGGTAACGGCTACGCCCTTTGGTTGCCCCTCCACATACTCGGCTTCACTCTTGAGCTGTCCGTCGGCGTACCATTCACGCTCCATTCCATCCAGTTTCCCAACACTGTACATCGCTTCTTTCAGTTTCTGGCCGGTGCTGTCAAACATCAGCATCAGGCTATCTGGTTCACCATCCTTAAAGAATTGATCCGATCTGACCTGGCCGTCGGGGAAATAAATTGTTTTGCGCACGACATTGGTGATATTGCCCTGGTAATGATCAACGATCCACTTATTACCGTTGGGGTGTTTTTTAACAACATTTTCCTCGATCTTCG
>CAZPHU010000177.1:0-5446 GCA_964586285.1 uncultured Fibrobacterota bacterium
AGAACAGGGCCATGTGGTCACCTCCTCTTCTCTCTCGCGACCGAATCTGGGTGAGGTCTTCCTAGCCTTGACCGGAGACCATAAGCCCGGCTCTCATAAAACAGAGGAAAAAGGGCCTTCCGGGGAAACCACGGGAGGAGTGAAGGCTGAAGGTATTTTATCCAATGATCAACTTCACAGGCATGGCTCGGTCATAAAAGACCGCATCGTGTTTGGCTGGAGATGCTTGCTGAAGGTAAAACATATTCCAGAGCAGTTTATTGATGTACTGATAACCCCCGCCATGTTTACGTTTATGTTCTCATTTCTTCTGGGGGGAGCGCTGGCAGGGTCTACTAAGGACTATCTAACCTTTCTGGTTCCGGGGATGCTTGTACAGACTCTTGCGTTTAATTCAGTATACAGCGGGTTGACTATAAACACAGATATAGCCAAGGGAATTTTTGACAGATTCAAATCCATGCCCATATGGCCGACTTCTCCATTTATCGGCTTGTTTATTGGTGACTGTCTTCGCCACATTATATCCTGTGTATTTCTCCTTCTTTTCGCATCGCTTATTGGATATCGGTTTCAGACATCTGCACCATATATCATTGTAGCTTTATTGATAGTAATACTCTTTTCACTGAGTCTGTCGTGGTTTTTCATAATCCTTGGCCTTGTAATGAGAAGCCTTTCGGCAGTTATGTCAACAAGCTGGCTCATCCTTATGCCTCTTGTTTTCATGTCAAATATATATGCCGATCCTGTGACAATGCCGCCGTGGCTGCAGACTTTTATTGCTTTCAACCCGGTGTCATGGCAGGTCAATACCGTACGAGCACTTTTTTCAGGAATTTTTGAGCCGTCGCTAATAGCCCAATCACTGTTGGCCTCAATTTTGATGACGCTCCTTGTCGCACCAGTTGCGGTGGTGCTGTATAGCAGGGAAGGATGAACCACAGTTTAGGTACTATTTTTTAAAGGGGTAATGTCACAGTTTGTAGTTTTCCTCAAGTGAATACCATTAACCAATAAAGGAATATAATGACATGGTGAGAAATCTATTCATATCATTAACGATAATGCTTTTCTCCTTTTCGACGGCTTTGGCAAAAGAAAATCCGCAAATGGAGAACACCAAAACTCCTACAACCATCGCGGAGAATACGAAAGAAGTAAACCCCAAAACGGAGAAAACTTTGGTGGACAGCAAGGGAATTCATTCACGGTATACACGAAAGCCACAAACCATCACGAAAGCGCGGCGGACTTTAGCTCAAAGACTCCGACAGGTTCGGATGCGCAATTGTTTAGGCGGCATCATATTTTAGCGTTTTTTCATTTTTTACGCTGCAGATGTACTGCCCCAAAAAACAACTCCGGGCACAATCATCCTGCTTGAATCGCCGTGATGATAGACCGGAAAATGTTTGGTGTGTAAACGTACCAATCGTTGCGGATACGGTTAGACTCGTCTTGTCCGGTGAGAATAAGACGGTTACTCAAAACCTTTATTTACCTGCGGATTTTATTGACATTCCAAACCGACTACACACATGTGTTTGAGTCGATTTAGCTGTGTTTATTGCCTACTGCCTGGTCTCTATATACACGTTTCTCAGGCCACCGTCAGCGAAATTAACCTCCGGCTTGCATAGAACATAGCGGGTGATCGAGAAAAGCGGAATTTCCCATCCCTGCTCGTATCGAACAGCCTCATCGGTCTGATCACGAAACCACATGGTGGCCAGACGCAGCTGCTCGCTTCTATCCGTCAACACCTTCTGGGGTACCCAACCGACAGCGATATCGTAGGAAGAGCCTATCAATGCTCTCTCGTAATCGGTTGATTTTAGGCCCTGAATCTGACTCGGCAGATCCGACTGGGCCAGATCGGCAAGAATTTTCTCGGCGATATTGACCGAAAACGGATCATCCGCACGGTAAATAATCCTCAGCGGCTTGTTCACGTATTGCGCTCCCGACGCGTCCGGTTCGGGGCGGGTGACAAAGAGGGTGGTATCGGCGATTGCCTCAATCACCTTACCCTCAACCTTAGCCGTACCGGCCAGAATGTTTCTGGCATCGATTGTTGCCTGGATATAGCGGCGTACCTGATACTCCGGATGAGCCACCGACAGAAAATAGCGGCTTTGGGAGAACGGAAAGAGTTTGGATGAAGGAAGACTGCGCCGAGCGTAGTTCAGATCCCTCACATAGGTCAGTTCCATCATGTCGTATTTATTAAGCGAGTAGGAGACAAACGGATTGTTGTCCCCGTCCAGTATCAGCGACGCACTCTGAAGATAAGGTTTGCCTGCGAAAAAGGATTCGTTTGGTGCCAGCGAAAGCTTGTTTCGTTGCGCCTCCTTGATAAAGTACGGTCCCATTCTCATCGAGATCGGAAGCAGCCTTTCGGTTGACAGGCGGGTAATCGCATCGGGGTCGGGGGTGTCCAGCGTGATGGTAACACTGCGCTCATCGGACACCTGAAACCCGGGAATGACAGCTTCCCGGCCGTGAATAAATCCCTGAAGCCCCACGACATGTCTGAAAAGTGCAAGCCCCTCGGCCGGATGTTTTTTTATCGAGTTGGTCCAGGCGTCCACCAGGTCGAAAGAACCCGGAGTCTGTCCTCTGCCGTTTTTTACACCATCCATAATACTCAATTTAAGCTTTCGGGGTGACAGCTGCTCGATACTAATGTAGCCCTCGGCTTTTTGCGACACTGCTTGAGAATCGGCTGTCGCGGTATTCCCATTCATATCGGCCTCAACCGTATCGTCTACATTCGTCATGTTTTGATCCGTCCGACCGCCGTGGGCTGAATTTTGATCGGACTCATCCCGAGTCATTTCGTCCCAATCGCTTTGACCGCCGGTATACATGTCGTTTAGAGCGTGGCCCGCCGAAGGTTGTTGGGGTGACTGATTAATTCGCACCACGGGATTGGCCGAAACAAGAGCCCTTAGTTCTTCATCGATGAATTTTCTTTGAGCATATATAGTTACGCTGCCGCCGTAGGGGATCTCCTTTTTGATATCAACTACCGAGTCGAGCGATTCGGCCTCGGCAAACCCTCCTTCGATATCGTCTTCATAAAACGAGGGCTTGTCGATTATTCCAAAAGAGCGCACCGTATCCGCCCCCGGTTTTCTGATTCCAAGCATCCGAAGATGAAAGTAGTCGGAGATCGTATCCGTTTGAACTGTATCGGTACGATATTGGGCAAGAAAGCGGTCGAAGGAGTCCAGGAAATGCTCCTGAGTGATACTGTCGGGAAATTCAACCACCCAGGACTGGGTGTCCCCCGGTGCTCTATGTACAAGCTTTTCCTCACGCGGTTTGTACGGCGCGGGTTTCATGGTCTGTTTCGTACAGCCCGCAAAAAAAGCGGCCATAGCAACGGATGCGATGATAACAACTCGTACAAAATTCGCTCTTTTATTCCGAATAACCTTCATAGCTGTCATATTTCCCTGATCAGATTGAATCACATATTATATATATGATATGTACTATTCTATTGCACGTGCTATTTTATAGAGGCGGCTTGGTCGATCAATAAACCGCACGGTTTGGATCATTCAATCAAGAAACTAAAATAGTATCCGCTTTTTATCGGCATGAAGAATCGTGGAAAAAAGCGCCGATTACGGCGGGTATTATCGCCGATTTTGCAATTTCGGGCGACGGGTATCGAATTCTCAACCGGGATAGCAACAATAAGATAGAAAATAATTATATCATTGAGTAATTAGTTTGAACCGGTAAAATAGTTAATCGATTCAGGAAAAATACATGGGGAAGAAAAAAAACGCGGGTAAAGAGGATAAACCAAAACGTTCGATACTCAGAGTCCTGGCCATAGTCTCGGCTGTCTGCGCGGGACTCGTTCTAGTTTCCGCCTACCCGGCGTATCGGCTGGCAAAGTGGGCGTTTGAAGACTATTTCGACTCCTGGGGAGAGCGCCTGGTGTCTTTGGAGAAGAGGGGGCTGTTGTCTCAGGAATACGGTGCCGCCTGGAAAGATGTACTTGCCGATGATGCCATGGCCGAGCAGGCCAAGCGTATCATAGAGGAGAAAGCCGGTGATCGGGACAGTATAGTGATGGTCGACGGTATCGCGGTGAAGGATTATCCGTCGCTTAGCATTATCAGGCGTTTAAACGAGATCTCAAGCTACAGCAACACAATCGAGATCGTCGACCGCAAGGGGCGTCGGATCGGATTGATTCGAACCAATCATACCCGAGCTAAAGTAAAGGAGTTTCCCAAACCTCTTTTAGCGGCTCTTCTTGCCGCCGAAGACAAGAATTTCTACGAAAACGATCTGGGTTTTGAGTTCGACAGCTTTGTGCGCGCGGCGCTTAGAGCAGCCTGGGAGACGGTTGCTTCGTTTTCCGTATCAAAACCCCGGGGAACATCTACCATAACACAGCAGGTGGCAAAGCTGTTTATCTCCGATCTGGATGATTTGGGACGCAGGGTGGTGAGCAGTTCGGTGGCCCGCAAAATCAGGGAGATGAAAATCGCCGCGGCTCTTCGAAAGATGTACTCCCCCGATGAGATCCTGGAAGTATATCTGAATCATTGTGTAACAAGTGATTATGGGCTAATCGGGTACAAGGATATCGCCAGGGGGCTTCTTGGCAAGCCGCTTTCTAAACTTACCGATGCCGAATGCGTCTACCTTGCCCGAATGGTTAAGTGGGGGCGCAATATTCAAAGCAAAATCACACGCCAGGCACATATCGATATGCCACGCATGGCCTCCGCGTTGGGCTGGGATCAATCCAAGCAGCAGGCTGTGTATGCGGAGCTGGACACTCTTTCCTTTCAGAGACCCAAAATGATCTATACCGATTATGGTCATCTGGTCGATCTGGCCAACGAATTCTGGCTTAAGACACTGGAGAAGACGGAAGGGGAGAAGTATAATCTGGCAGATATGGATATAATCGATCCCAACTCGCTGATAAGGCGTAAGGGTAATCTGCGTATTCAGCTGACAATCGATTTGCCGCTTCAGCGGGAACTCGAGCGTCTGGTCAATTCCCGCGGCTACGGACCGGATACCACAATCTATACAGATGTACGAATCGGAAGTTACGGTGAGGATATAAAGCCAGGCAAAAAGCCAAGGGATACCTTGCGTATGATATCCATAATAGATACGCCAAGGACATTCAGCGAACACGATAAGCAGTATGCGACCACCTTAAAAAGGGGTGACACGCTCGTGACCAATATCCGCTACAGCCGTAAATCGCAGGGCGTGTGGCGAAGGAGCGTGTTTTATTACACCAGGCGTCCAATTCGGGTGGACGGTCAGTATTATGCCTACTGCATCCTGGATTCCAAAACCGGTGAGCTTCTGGCCTACTACTCGCGAGACAAAATCGGCAGCCGTCTGGTGAGTCTGCTTCACAACCGCACCCCCAACGGTTCCTCCACGGCCA
>CAZPHU010000178.1:0-5403 GCA_964586285.1 uncultured Fibrobacterota bacterium
CGCCGCCGGTTTTCCCGCCCAGACGCCGGCCGGTTCGGCCACGCCGCCGGTTTCCCCGCACAAACACTAATCCCATTTGGCTTAGTCGAAACGTTTTTCCGATTGAATCGCCCAACCGGCGCGCCGACAATGTGTTGTCCGACAAAAAGCTGCTTATTAAACGGTTAAAATTTAGGGTGCACCGTCCAGTGCTCTAATTTTTTTCCTTTTTCCCCTTGTTTCATGGGAAAACAAATATATTGGTTGCGTAACTGTCTGATTCGTCATCTTTTCTTTTAACACAGGAGTGTCTCATGATAGTCTTTCCAATAAGCTATCTGAACGCCGGTGAGCTTTTGACGGTGGGTGAAAGTTTCCTGCCGATCATAAGCCCCATTACACCGGAGTTCGATACCTTAATTCCAAAACTTAAACCGGTCTTACAAAAGGATGTCCAGGATCTGAGCATCGTGCTGCTGCGTTCTCAAAGCAGCGCCTATACTCAGATGCTAAGCGATCTGGACGATGATTTCGACAACGGTTTTACCACCTTGCGCGATTTCTGCATCGTGATGTCCAAGCAAAGCACCGATGAAGCTGTCGCGGCCGCGGCTAAAAAGATCGTCGAGGTCATAAACAGTGTCAACAGCCAGATGCATGAGAGCGGCTACGCGCAGGAGCTGGCCGAATCGCTGGCGCTGACAAACAAGCTGGATGAAGAAGAATACCAGCAGGCGCTGAGCGACTGCAATGCACTGCCCTGGTATGATATATTCAAGAATGCCAGGGATGCGTTCAGAGCCGGCTACGACCAGAAAATAAACGACGAATCCAAGGAAGACGCCCTGACGCTCAAGCCGATCAAGGTCGCGATCCGCCGGCATATCATGGCCGTATACTCGCATCTGGATGTCCTCACGGAGCTGGAGCCGCAAGTATTCGACAGCTATGCCGCAAAGCTCGAAGGGGTGGTAAGATCAATCGTCCCCGCGGCCCGTGCTCGTCGGACGCGAAACGCAAGCAGTGAAGTAGAAATCCCCGAAACCCAGGTAAACACCACATCCCCCGAAGACATCGCATCGGCGGGAGATATAGCACCGGCGGTTTCATAGCCCTTTTATTTTCCGCGAATCCGACAGTTACAATAAAGCCCCGCTGCATAAAAACAGCGGGGCTTTGTTCATTTTGGCCCCCTCCTGAGGGTGCCGCTCTGCCGTTCTCCCTTAGCTGACACCGTCAGCCTGTCCATGTTTGCCGCAAACTAAAACGGCGCGCCCGTCCAACAGCGTGGCGGAAAGTATCTGCCTGCACGGCAGCTGCGCCTGCCCCCGTATCGTCCGCGGTGTAACCGGCAGCATGCGGATGAGCGGCCGAAAAGCAAAACAGCCGGGAGGATGTACGGCGGGCGAGGCCGCGGACGACATCCATCAAATATATTCCTATCCGAGTGGAATCGAGTTGCAGTTAAGCACCGGGCGAGTTCATCTACCTGCAAGATATAAGCGACTTTGTATAGCCGTCCGGGCTTTGGGGGTATATCACAAAATATGACATTGACACAAGGAGCAAATGGTGTTTTTCAGAAGTATCGTCTGTAAATCTTCTTTTACATTTCTTTTAATCTCGGTTTTTTATTCATCCGTACCGCGGGCCGGGGTGTTTGTCAAACAAAACGGCAAGGAAACGGCGATCGAACAGACCACTCTGGTAGACGTTCGTCAGATAGACAGCACTATAAGAGTAGATCTGAAGTATTCCACCACCGATAATTTTATCGGCAAGGATGTATACGGAGATTTGAATGCCTGCTATCTTCGCCAGGAGGTCGCCCGGATGCTTTCTGAAGCGCAGCAGAATCTTAAAGCCGTCAACCCCGAACTTTCTCTTGTTGTCTACGACGGACTTCGTCCCCGCTCGGTTCAGTGGACGATGTGGGAGGTGGTGAAAGGTACCGATAAACAAAAATATGTGGCCTACCCTGCATCCGGCTCCATTCACAACTACGGCGCGGCGGTCGATGTAAGCATCGTGGACCGATCGGGAAAACCTGTTGACATGGGAACAGAATTCGACTTCTTCGGCAAGCTGGCTCAGCCCCGGCACGAAGAAGAGTTTCTGCGCAAAAAGCAGCTTTCGGAGGAACAGATCGCAAACAGGAATCTGCTTCGAAAGGTTATGGGGGATGCCGGCTTCATAGGGATTTCGATAGAATGGTGGCATTTCAATGCGTTTGCAAAAGAGGAAATAAAATCTCGTTATGATATTGTCGAAGATGTTTTTGTAAAGTAAACCAATCGAAGGAGGAGTTACGTTAAAATTTGTCTCTGTCAGTGCTCGAATCTTCGGCTGAAGGTTGGAAAGCACTGTTGAAATCATCATTTAACGGACTTTCCTTCTGCCCGGTTTCCTCGAGTTCACTTGCAGCCGGTGAGGTTTTCTCTGAGTCTTTCTCCGCGCCGGCCTTTTTACTTTGGGTTAATGAATCGCCTGCTTCTGATCGGGCTTCACCACCAGTGTTTACGGTGTCCGGTTGCTCTGCTCGATCCTTCAGACGATTTGCATCCGGGTCTTTTACCATTTTTCGCGCTCGCATGCTTTGGGGATTGTTTTGTTCCGCCTCACGCCCAAAAGCAGCACCTCCTCCGATAAACGCGCCCGTCTCTTGCGACAACCTGCTTAACACATCCTGAGCGGTGAGCGCAACAGCTTCGTTAGGATCGTTTGCAAGCTGCTCCATCAGGTACATGGCTCGCGTCTCCTTCATCTTGCCCAAAGCAATCAGTATTTCCACCTTCAGGTCCGGATCGTCGGTTTGCCCTATCAGATCGAGCAGGATATCGGATGCGGCGCGATTTCCGATCTCTCCCAGGGCGGTTACACTATACATACGTACGTAACGATCACGTTTGGCATCGACAACAAACTCTCTCAGAACCGGCACGGCTTTTTCTCTGAAGCCTACGATTTCATTCATTACCTCCCCGACCTGATCGGGCTCAAACGGCTCGGCGGAGTAGATTGCCCTCAAAGAGACAATCTTTTCCAGAAGCAAATTTTTTAGACCGTCATCACCATAACCGCTTTGAATAAGTGAATCCAGAGATGAATCCACCCGCTCGATCGTTGAGCCTGCGGCCTGGGCTGCTTTCTCAAGACTGTCTACTCTTTGGTAAAGAGAGTCCAGGAGTGTTTGTTGTCTTACAAGCCGATCCTCCAGCGAAACAAAGCCGTCCCTGCTGCCAAAGCCGGCCAGGCCGTGCAGTCTTATCCCCAGTCTTATACCCGGTCGGACAAAGGTATTGTTTTCTTCCGCACGAAGAGAAACAGAGAAGTTATTGTCGGCATCAAAGAACAGAGACTGAATATCAACCGCCCCACCGTATATCTCCAGCTTTTTACCCAGGGTTCGCCAGGTAACAAAAAGAGAAAGTGGGTACTGCTCAAAGCGGCGATATCCCTCAAATGATGCGTACAGGCCGTATCCGAAATATTTCTCTATCGCAAAGAATGGATTGGCCTGCTCCGATTCGATTTCGGGAATAGATTGAACTCCCAGGTGCAATCTTGTCTTTATTGTCTCGATGCTCTTACTCAGAGCCAGATAAATTTCGTTTTCAGGCTCATCTGCGCCGTCATAGGCGAAATAATTTGTTTCCTTATGTGTAAAGAGGTTGTGAACCCCCAACGCAAGGGAAGGTAGAAATTTGCTGGTCTCTCCCAAAATCCGAGCCTTTAGCCCGAAAGTAAATCCACTGCTGTACCCCGCCTGGATATTAACATACTCGATAATTCCCAGTTCCAGCATATAAGTCTGCTGCGTTAAATAAGCCTCTTCACTCTCGCGGGCAAAGAAACCGTCCGCCCCGATATGATACTCTCCGCCCCTGAGCAAATCCGCATCCGGCACCATATGAAGCGAACTCCACCTGGTTTTAGCATCGGCACAAAGGCAAACAGCAAAGATAATGGCGGAGACCAAAAAAATTTGAAAAGAGGTGTGTCGATACTCTTTCTTCGAAAACATGAACGGCCTTTGAATCTATAAAATGGCTGTACGGCAACGTTTTGTGACAATCCTCAACTATACCGTAGTTAATCGGATTTTTTACCTTTACCACAATCATACATTCTGTACGACCGTTTTGCCACATCATAAAACAAAGAAAGAGAATTTGGGGGCCCGAATCGGGCTCACGTTCCAGAGTTATGCATAAGCTGCAGGAAAATGCAAGTAAACATATCGGATTCCTACTCTTGGGTATCCAGCTGCTCATCCATATCGATATACTGATCCTGATCCGACTGCTGGGATTCCATCACTTCCGAAATTTGCCCGTTTTCGGGAAGGCGATCTCTTATCTCTTTGAGCAGGCGGATGATTAGATCATTCTGCTTTATAAGCTTTTCTGTCTGATTATTATTATTGTTGTTGTTATTGTTGTTGTTGTGACGTTTGTTGTTGCGATCGGGACGTCTTCTGGCGGATGGTGACTGTGACTGATAATTACCGTTGGGACTGTAATTATAGCTGGCACTTGGGCTGTAGTTGGGTTTACTCTGACTCTTACGTGGAGAAGAATTTCCCCAGTTGGGTTCATCAAAAGCCATTAAATATTACTCCTTTAATAGTGGAAGAACAAATTGCGCAAATATATTTAAACAAAAAAAATCGTTTTCAGACATCTCAGAAAAGAGAAACGAAAGATCCCGCAAATGGGGGAGGTTTTCGACAGATTCGGTTACGTGTCCTGAGCCCGAGGTTCGGGAAAGAGCATGTTTATGACCGAAACGCCTCTAAAGAATCGAAATGGTTTTTCAATTCAGTGTAACTTCCTGTGCATTCTGAGTCAACAAAAAAACCTTCTACCTGATGACTAAACCAGGTTATCTGTCTTTTGGCATACCGCCTGGTATTTCGTTTTATCGCCTCGACAGCTTCCCGCAGAGAAATATTGTGGTTTTCCACGGCAAAAAGTTCACGGTATCCCACGCAGTGCATCCCGGGAGAATCGAGCGTGTAGCCCAGGGCTCTAAGTCGTTTGAATTCTTCCCATAACCCAAGCTTAAACATCTCTTCCACCCGGGCGTTTATTCTCTCATACAGCCTTTTTCGATCCATTCGCAGGATAACGGGTATAAACTTAAGAGAATGCATCGGCTTTTTCTGAGAACCCAGCCGGGTGATCGACTCTCCTGTTTCATAAAAAACCTGCAGTGCTCTGATTATTCTTTGCGTATCGTTTGGATGAAGTCGCGCGGCACTTGCGGGATCAACCCGATTAAGCTCCTCGTGAAGGGATTCTTTTCCGTACCTTGAGGCTTTGTGCTCACATTGTGCACGAAAGACCGGATTGGAAGGAACTTGAGGACCTAATCCTTCACTCAGACATCTAAAATACAGACCGGTACCACCACAAATGCAAA
>CAZPHU010000179.1:0-5290 GCA_964586285.1 uncultured Fibrobacterota bacterium
GGCGGCGGTTTTCGTTATTATAGACTCGCGCCATCACTGCTTGAAAAAGACAAGTGGGGAAACTGGGTTATCAACAAGGAATACAACCCCGCAATGCTTGCCGAAGCGTTATGCAAACTTGAAGGTTTTACGTACGCCCCTTCCGAAACGATATACTGGCAGCATGGTTATTCGACTGAGCAGGATTTCATTTACGTGACTACGCAGACATTGAATCAGAGCCAGTTGGCGCATCTGAGTGAAGAGGTCGGTGCAGACAGTACGCTTCTGGTATTATGCCTCGCATTCAGAGGAAAAACGGACCGTTACCCGAACCTGACGGTGAAGAAGATTCCAAAGCAGGTGCTTTCACGGTGTGAGTGGGGCCATGATGACTACAGTTTGCAGATTGAGAATCTTCCCAAAGCGCCTCCAAAGGATGGACAGTTTAACCTGTTCGAGGCCGAAGAGGAGGGGGACTGATGGGGGGAAGAAAAAACAAACGGGAGGCAAACGGAGCCGGCCACAATGCCGATATTTTTCTATACGATAGAATCCGCACAATACTTGAATCTGCCAGAAGTGACGTTGTTCGTACCGTCAACACCGCTCAGGTTGTTTCAAACTGGCTTATAGGCAGAGAAATCGTAAAAAGCCTGCAGGAGGGGCAACCCAAGGCCGGATATGGGAAAAAAGTCATAGAGGATTTATCTCGTCGGCTCACCGGTGAATATGGAGCAGGGTACTCGGTGCCGAACCTCTTTCTTATGCGCCAGTTTTTTACCGAATATCCCTCCCTCTTAGAACAATTACCAATTCTCTACGCACCGCATAGAGAATCGGGTGGGGAAAAGGGCAGGAAAAAAGAAAATGTCGCGGGTAGTCTTCCAGATGCTACAGAAACCGGGAGAATAACCGGGGGCACCGAAAAGACACCAATAGCAGCTGCATCTTATGATTCCACTGAAATTTTCTACGCACTGCGTAGAAAATTGCCCGACGATCAGATATCCCCTGGTCGATTAAGTCATGATTTAAGCTGGACTCACTATCGGGCGCTGCTCAAAATAAAGAATCGTGAAGCGCGGCATTTTTATGAGATTGAGGCTATCAAAAATCGCTGGAGTGCCCGTCAGCTTGAGCGCCAAATCAACTCATTGCTGTTTGAGCGCCTTCTGAAAAGTCGCGATAAAGAAGGGGTTATGGAGTTGGCCAATCAAGGTCTCGAACCCACTGCCCCGATAGATGCAATAAAAGACCCCTATGTGCTTGAGTTTCTCGATCTTCCTGAAGCGCATCAACTGGTAGAAAGCAAACTTGAAGAGGCATTGGTTACACGTCTTGCCGATTTCCTTCTTGAGCTGGGTACCGGTTTCGCATTCGTTGCACGCCAAAAACGCTTAACACTCGACGGTGACCATTACTATTCCGACCTTGTTTTCTATCATATCAAACTCAAGTGTTATGTCGTTATAGATCTTAAGGTAGGCAAGCTTACACACGGCGATCTTGGTCAAATACAGATGTATGTCAATTATTACGACCGTGAAATCCGCGGCGCGGATGACAATCCTACCATAGGGCTGATTTTGTGCACGGAAAAGAACGACGCAATGGTCAAATACGTTCTCGATGAAAGCAACAAACAAATATTTGCAAGTCGATATCGGTTCACATTGCCGACAGAAGAAGAACTGAAACGTGAATTACAAAACGAAATGATGCAGCTTGGCTTGCCGGCATCCAAATCCGGCAAATCACGTAAGAGGAAGTCTACATGAACAAATATGTGAATACAATATCGGGGCGCCTCAGCCTGCGGCCACCGCAACGGGAATCTCTTGAAGTGCTTGACCGGATCGTTGAGATATGCCCTCCCCAGAAAGAAGGAAATGCGGCAGCGGCGCTGGAGGTAATTCAAAGTGAGTACCTTTCCGTAACGGAATTTGAACGGGAGTTTCCATCCTTGTGTTTCGCCCTGGCAACCGGCGTAGGTAAAACCCGCCTCATGGGCGCGTTTATCAGCTACCTGCACCTCGCTCATGGTATTGATAATTTCTTTGTTCTTGCACCAAATCTGACTATTTACAACAAGTTGATTACGGATTTTACTCCAAACACAGAGAAATATGTATTCAAGGGAATAGCCGAATTCGCGACGGAACCACCGGAAATAATTACAGGCGATAATTACGAGCAGCGGGCCGGTACCCTGTTTGATGAACTTGTTCGGTGCAAGGTGAACATCTTTAATATCTCAAAAATCAACTCCGAGGTTCGCGGTGGTAAAGCCCCCAGAATCAAAAGGCTGTCGGAATACATCGGACAGAGCTATTTCGAATACCTGTCCAACCTTAAAGACCTCGTTCTGATCATGGATGAGTCTCACCGTTACCGGGCATCCGCCGGAACGCGCGCGATAAATGAACTGAAACCGATCATGGGATTAGAATTGACAGCGACTCCTTTTGTGGAAACGAGCAAAGGGGCGATCCCGTTCAAAAATGTAGTTGTCGACTATCCATTGGCCAGGGCAATGGCTGATGGCTTTGTGAAAGAACCGGCGGTGGTTACACGCAAAAATTTTAACCCGGCGGGTATGTCACAAATAGAGATCGAACGGCTTAAACTGGAAGACGGCATACGGCTCCATGAGAGTGTCAAGGTGGAACTTGAGACATATGCACGCGAGACTGGCAGGCAGATTGTTAAGCCGTTTGTGCTTGTTATCGCACGTGATACAACCCATGCGGCACAATTGCTCGAGCGTATTGAATCGGATGAATTCTTTGAGGGGCGGTATAAGGGTAAGGTCATACAAGTTGATTCGAGCCAGACGGGGGCAAAAGAAGATGAAATGGTTGAACGCTTGTTGAAGGTAGAAAGCACCGAGGAGCCTACCGAGATCGTTATACATGTAAACATGCTCAAAGAGGGATGGGATGTTACCAACCTGTATACCATCGTACCGCTTCGTGCCGCAAACGCACGTGTACTTATTGAACAATCGATCGGGCGTGGTTTACGGCTGCCGTATGGGAAACGAACCGGCGTTTCTGCGGTGGATCGTCTCAATATAGTCGCCCATGATCGTTTCCAGGAGATTATTGATGAAGCGAGCAGGCCCGAATCGGTGATTCGTCTGAAGCAACTGGTGTTGACGGAAGAGCAGCTGCAGGAAAAGACCGAAACTGTCGTATCAAAACCAAATGTTGCCGAAAAAATAGCAGGTGCAAACCATTCCGAACAGATACCGTCATCCGGAGAGAGAACGAAAACACCGCTATTTAAGAATCCAACCGAACAAAGAATAGCACAGCTGGCTTTTGAAGCGATTAAGAAGCTTGAAACGAATCCGGCAAAGGTTCCCAGTATCGATTATCTGAAAAGCCGGGAAATTCAGTCAATACTCATTCAGGATGTATCATCGGTTAACGAGCCACAGCAAACCGAGCTGGAGGGGTTAAGTGAAAAACCGGATATAGCAGACATCGTGGCTAAAACAACGCGGCTTGTTATCGACCAGACGATAAATATTCCACGAATTCTTGTCGTACCAAAGGGAGAGGTTAAAACCGGTTTCAACCCGTTTACTCTGGATGTTTCATCTTTCAAATACCCGGCGCCCGACGGGGAACTCTGGATTAAACACCTGCACACGCATGCACTCGAGGTGGTCGGGTTGGGTAAAGAAAACATAGAGGAGGGGCGGTTGGAAGACTATGTCGTCGCGGGTCTTATCGACTATGATGATATCGCCTACGACGAGCATGCCGATCTCCTTTATGAATTAGCGGGCCAGACGGTCAGCCATTTCAAAACCTACCTTGCAGAGGAGGATGTCGCAAAGGTGCTTCGGCTGCACCAGCGGGATATCGCCCGAAATATCCATGCCCAGATGCAGGAGCACATGTGGGAGGGTGACGTGGAGTACGAGACAAAAGTAAGCCGAGGCTTTACCGAGCTTAAGGAGAGTGCTTTCACGGCAACCAAGGACTTCGAACATATGGATTTTCGGCACGCCCCGGAAGACAAATCGAATATGGCAAAGTACCTTTTCGTCGGCTTCGAGCGCTGCCTCTATCCCAAACAGAAGTTTCATAGTGATGCCGAAAGGCGCCTGGCGGTGATTCTCGATCGTGAGGCGCAAAAGTGGTTTCGGCCCGCAAAAGGGCAGTTTCAGATATACTACTGCATGGGGCACGAGCACCCGGAATACCAGCCCGATTTCGTCGCGGAGACAGAGAAAGAGATATTCATGCTGGAGCCGAAAGCAAAAAATGAAATGGAATCAGCGGACGTTTTGGCCAAAAAAGATGCCGCCGTCGCCTGGTGTCGCCAGGCCACGGAGCATACCACCCAGCACGGCGGCAAGCCCTGGGTGTATGTGCTGATACCGCACGATGCGATAGCAGAGAACATGACGCTTGAAATGCTTGTGGGGCAGTTTAGGTGTGGAAAGTAAAAAAAGTGTTATTTGCGATATCATCATTTATAATGTTTTGGCGGCTTTTGCATTGTTTGTATTCTCGAATATGATATTCACAAAAGCAGCCCACTGTAAAAATAGCCAAAATCAGATGGGTTAACACTGCGAAAAGCGGGAATGCTTGTTAAAACAGATGAACTAATTTTTTGAATAGAGGATTTTCTTTTCGGAGGGAGTATTGTGACGGATGTCGAAAAAGAATTTCAAAGTATAATAAATCAGTTGCTTGTTGACGATAAACTCATACTGCCAATGAAGACAAGTGAAGACTATCACGACGAACTTAGAAAAAAAATTGATTTATACATAGAAAGGTTAGATAACTTAAGTACGGATGGAGAATTGGCTGAATGGGTGCGAAGCAATCTGGAAGGTATAAAGGAAACTTCTTGCCTAATACTTTCATCCCTAAAAGAATACCTTGCTGGAAGTGCTGGTGCGGCTTACCAAAAAATAGATGAATATTTCGAAAAGCAACTTATCAAAGATTACCTTCCTGAACTTATTGTTACTTTGAATAGCTACAATTGCAGCACTAAACAACCAAATTCCCTCTATCGCGTGAGGTGCTCAAATACGGTATTGTCTTCAAGAGAAGAAATGTTTCATATTCCAATGGATAAGAGGCATATGGTTGGCATACAGCGATATTCTATTGCAGGCTTACCTTCGCTATATCTCGGCTCGTCTATTTACATTTGTTGGGAGGAAATGGGGCGTCCCAACTTCGACTCCATGTATATATCCGCATTTAAAACAACAAAAGTAGTAAAGGTTATAGATTTTTCGTTTTCTTTAAGCACGTTACGAAATAATAGGTTT
>CAZPHU010000180.1:0-5273 GCA_964586285.1 uncultured Fibrobacterota bacterium
CCCTGTCGCATATATATGCAATCTGCTGAACCAGAGTTAAATTAGTCGTATCGATCTCCTCGGCATCATCGGCCTTTCGCAAAGGACTGTTTTGACGCGTAGAGTCTTTAAAATCTCGATTTTTTATATCGGCGATGATATCTTCCAATGACTTCTCTTCGCCCAATGCCTCGAAATCTTTCATTCGACGCTTTGCTCGCTGCTCAACCGAGGCCACCATGTAAAACTTCAGCATCGCATCGGGAAACACCACTGTCCCGATATCACGGCCCTCGGCTATCGCTGGTCTGTTTTCCACAATTGAGCGCTGCTGTGCCACCATTTCCTCGCGAACAACCGCAGGAGCACAATAATCTGATACATGACCGGTAACTTCACTACCCCGGATCGCCTCGGAAACATCTTCCCCGTCCATTAGGAGCCTGACCTCCGGGGGCGAGCCCACGAAACGCAGCCGAGTGTCGGAAACAACTCCTGCCAGCCTCTTGGTGTCCGCGGCCGATATCGCCTCTCGAAGACACTTGAGAGTAATCGCGCGGTACATCGCACCCGTATCCAAATAAAGCACGGCAAGTTTTCGGGCAACCGCTCTAGCGGTTGAACTCTTACCGGAGCCGGCCGGACCGTCTATCGCAATGACTCTCTGCACATTACCCCTTCAAACATGATATTTCGCAAATTTATCTAATATAGTACAAATAGCTGGACTGAGTCAAATAAGAATTGTCCAAATGACAACAAAAAATAAAAAGCGGTATAGAGATGGAGACACACATTTGTGTTCGCCCATAGTATACCGCTCTTTTAACCTTGAAAGAATCATACCGATATCGGCAGGTTCCTATATCTATTTTCGGGAAAAGCTATCCCCTTATGCCAACATCAGCACCATTTAAATCCTTTCACGTATAGTAAATGTAAGCCGAACAGCTTTGCCGTTAGGCTACTTAAACATTTTCCGGTTTGAGATCATTCTGAGCTACATCACTTCCCGGACAATATTTTGGTTCATTCTTTATCGGAAAGATTTATAACCACAGACGGTTCATTCTTATGCAAACGGACTATTCTCGGCTCCTTCAAGCCTTTAACCTGCACCTTGTAGGTTCCGTAAAATCCCCTGAACTCATGTTTCCCGTCCTCTACTTGCCCTTTCCCGCTCGTACTCCAGTGATTATGGATCAGATTGTAAATCGTATCAGCAACCGGCTTTGCGTTAAAATCACTATCATACCAGCCGTTTCCTCTCTTCCATATACGCTCATCCCAAAAGCCCCAGATTAGGAGCCCCTCTACGGCAGGATGACTGAAAGCCGTTCGGAACATCTCCGCATACTCCGAGGCCATCTCCTCATCACTCAACCCAACCTGCGTCACATCGATGTCAAACTCGGTGATTTTTAGAGGCAGCCCTATCTCCGCCATGTAATTAAGCTTGGATTCCACATCCAGAGGCTCAACTCTTACGCTGGAATGCACCTGTATCCCGATACCGTCCAACGGCACATCCGAACTTATCAGCCTCTCGATCAGATCACGATACGGTTTTGCATCCATACCCGAAATAATCGAATACTCATTTATATACAGTTTGGCATCTGGATCGGCGGCTCTAGCCCAGATAAAAGCCGAGTCCAGTATGTCCTCGCCCAGCCGCTTAAACAGGGCCGTTTCGTGTACCGGTTCATTCCAGACATCGTATTCGGGAATCCTACCCTTGTAATATCCAACATCACGGGTTATCCGATCCTTCATTGAACGCACCAAAAAATCATCATCCTTCAACCGGGCCCAGTGTTTGTCGTAACCATATTTTTCTATTCCCCAGACCAATGCATGCCCGCGAATAGGAAACTTCTTCTCCTCACTCCACTTCAAATAGTGCTCAACATCCTCACGGTTTGGCTTGCCCTTCTCTCTTTCGAATTCCTCCCATTTCAAAGCATTTTCGAAAACCCCGGCGTTGAAATGTTTTTCAAAGAGTTGCTTGTATTTGACATCATCCTTGTTTCCATGAAGATTAAGGCAGCTTCCCCATTCAAATTCATGGGATATATGTTCATAGGTAATCTCACCTTTGAAAGGTTTGCCCCTCTTATCTACGATTGAGACCGTGAGATCGCCCTTGCGCAAGGAATCTATCCGCTGCTCTGCTTTTTCGTACCAATCCGGCGATACATCCTTAAGATCGAAGATACCGGTTTCCTTCATTGTGATATCATCTATCAAATATGCCCCCGGGTGATGGGCACCCTGAAAAGCCAACTGAATATCGGTTGTAGTGTAAGGAGCTATGAATCTCATCCGACACTCGGTCCATACGGTATCCACGTTAAACGATTTTCCCGAGTAATAAGTCCACGGAGGCGATCCCTTAACGAAAACGACCTCGATCGGTGCGGGGGTCTTCTCTCGTCTGACCCAAAATACCAGTTCATACTCGTAGTTTTTCTTGATATTGAAACCTTTGCGCTGAAGCTGCACAAGCCAGTTGTCCGCAGCCTTCTTGCGGATAAACATGCGGGCGGAGGCCTTCCCTTTGTGGGCGTTATCGCTGATTTCCACCTTTCCCAAAGAAAGTTGCTGCGACCAATGACCGTAAGGGCCCATTCCTTTCTCAAAGCTGCCGTCACCCAGAATGTTTACCGATTCACCTTCCTGCTGAGAGAGGACAGCGACAGTTAAACCAAGCAGAAACAGTCCCGACCGCACCAGTTTGGTTGGAATTAGATTACAAATTTTCATTTGGGCTCCTGTTCATATATAGAGTGAAGAATATTTGTTCAAGTAAAATGTGATTATCCTAAGCCTATCAGTTTAAAACAGCTATTAAATAGCTTGAAAGCCACTTGATGATCATACCAAATATACGCTTTTTTGTTACCTTCATGTTATAATTTGTTCCCGAGAAAAAGAAGCCATTTCAAGACTTTCAGGCTGTTTTAATCTTTTTTTTATCGATGCGGAATATCATTTGCGCGAATTTAGTTGTATGGATATTTCTGTAATTCCTTTCGCCCCCTCCCTTCAAACCTTTAATCCTAAAAACCATTTATTCATAAGAAATAGAAAAATGCGTCACTCCCGATATTACCTATCTTATCGGGTCATACGTATATTAGCAGATTAGAAACTCTTGTTTGCGGAGACATACTGCAAAAAAAAACCGCGTACTGTTAAATAAAGCAGACTGGATGTGAAATAAATTTAACCGCATAATTTGATCGTTTGATCAGGTTAAGATTCCTTTAACCAACAAGCATATTTTTTTCTTTAACCATCGGTTAAACCGTTTTAACAAGGAGATCTGTGTATATGAGTACTCCTGTGAGGACCATACTTTTTCTTTTAACCGCTTCATTTATCTCCACGGCATCTTCAAGCCCCCATGTTTGGTTTGAAGGAACTCAGGACCGTGATGACGGGGCGACCAGAGATTACTATAATCGCGAGGCGCGTCTGCCCTGGAAAAACAAGATGGGTGATTGGAGAGATGTTCATAATTTTGCTCAGGGCGACAATGCATATGCAAGCACCACTCTTCAAGACGACGACACCCCCAAATGGGTAAACTGGGACGTTACATCGCTGGTAAGAGAATGGATGGGCGGTACTTACGAAAATAAGGGAATGATTCTTAGGGCCGTCAGCAAAGATGGTACCCACAGGTTTTCCAGTCGAAGCTGCGGCGACCACACGCTCTGTCCTCGTCTGGTTGTTACGTCCGGAAACGACACGATCACTCTCCCAATAAGCTCCGACACCTACCTGCGGTCGGATACTTATCAGTGCTTCGGCGATGATTCGGAATTGATCATCTCCTCTGATTACAATACGTTACTCTACGTAAACATCGATACACTGGCAATGATGGGAACGATTGAGAGTGCTCGCCTGGAGATGTACAGCGTATCGCAGGAAGGTACAATTTCATCAGCCGGAGTTTTCCGTCTGGATCAGGGAACGGTACAGGAGGCTTTGGGCAGGCCCGCACAGGGATTGGCGGCGCAATACCCCGGAGACGAGGGTATAGAGTCGGATCCTGATGTAATCTTCGCTCACGATTTTGATTCGGACTGGAAATCCGGATGGAGTATAGTCGGTTTCGAGGAGTATGGCGCGGGGGTGGATTCGACCGAAACAAACGGCTTTGAGCCGTTTATGGGTAAAGCCGTCCGCTCAAGGATTCCCACCAATGAGAACAATGGAATGAGTCTGTATTATGATTTCGAGGATAAGATCGGCTACGAACCCGAAGAGGTTTACTTTCGTTACTATCTTCGTTTAGGAGAAAACTGGCAGGCGACTGTAGACGGTGGTAAGCTTCCGGGCTTTGGCGGAACCTACAACAGAGCCGGATGGGGCGGTTCCCCTTCACACGGTGACGACGGTTGGTCGGCTCGCGGAACGTTTCGTCCCCGTCTTTCGGATGACAACCCGCTTGCGCCGAGGTATAATCCTATCGGAACATACTGCTATCACGGCGGCATGAATACCGAATACGGCGATATCTGGGTGTGGACTGAAGATGCCAACGGTTATCTTGAAAACAACCGATGGTACAGCATCGAACAGTACGTAAAGATGAACACCCCCGGTCAGAACGACGGCATCATTCGTGCATGGATCGACGGGAAGCTTGCCTTTGAGAAAACCGACATTCGTTTCCGGGATGTAGATTTTCTGAAAGTCCAGCGTATCTGGATGAATATGTATCACGGTGGAGCCGCCAAGGCACCGCATGATATGGATGTATACTTTGACAACGTCGTGATCGCCAAAAGCTACATAGGTCCTGTGCGGTCAAAGGAACCGGCGCTGAGCACCGCCGGCCAGGTTGCTTCCGCCAAGATAAAGACAAACGCAAAGCCACAGCTTCATATTTCAAATGTGGCTAAGGCACTGAATCTCTCTTTCAGAGTACCCACGGATGGTAAAGTCAATTTAAAGCTCCTCAACCCGGCCGGTCGAACGGTGGCTACGCTTGTGGATGAGCACCGTAAGGCGGGAAAGTATACTCTGGAATGGAACGGCACCGATATATCCGGAAACCGACTACCATCAGGTACCTACTTTGTGGTCCTACAAACCGCGAATTCCACCCTGGCCCGATCATCGGTACTGCTGAAATGATTTGAAAAAACGTTTATCTGTCGCTGTTACGAAAGTTGGGAAAGGCATAAAGCCTTTCCCCACGGAAACCGAAACACCCCACGGGAACCGCGACACCCCACGGAAACCGCGACACCCCACGGAAACCGCGACACCCCACG
>CAZPHU010000181.1:0-5236 GCA_964586285.1 uncultured Fibrobacterota bacterium
ATCGCGACTCAGTCTCTATCGCGACTCAGTCTCTATCGCGACTCAGTCTCTATCGGGACTCGGCCTCTGTCGGGACTCGGCCTCTGTCGGGACTCGGCCTCTGTCGGGACAGGCCTCGTGCCTGTCCGCTTCTTTATCGGCTTGGCGGACGCCCACGAGGGGCGACCTTACGCGCGATTCGGTCTCTACTAACTCCTGGCCCTTTTCCTCTCCTCTATATCTTAAACTGCCCCACAAGCGCCTTGAGGCTCTCCGAGAGCTTGGCCAGCTCGTCGATACTGCTTTTCATCTCGGCAATTCCCCGGGAGGTATCGGCGGTAGCATCTTTTGCTCCCTGCACATTGCTCGATACTTCAGACAGCCCCTTGGCCGATTCTTCCACACTGCGGGCGACTTCACTAACACCATGGTTTACGTGCCCAATAGAATTGGAAATCTCATTTATCGTAGCACTCTGCTCTTCAACCGCACTGACGATTGTCTGAGAAATGGTGTTTACCTCTCCAATAACCCCGACCACAAGCTCTATCGCCTCCACCGCAGAGCCCGTATTCTTCTGCATGTCCTCGATTTGAGTGCTGATCTCCTGGGTAGCCTGGGCGGTCTGTTTGGCAAGCTCCTTCACCTCGTTTGCTACCACCGCAAAACCCTTTCCGGCTTCACCGGCCGATGCTGCCTCGATGGTTGCGTTAAGAGCAAGCAGATTGGTCTGATCGGCAATATCGTTTATAACTTCGATTACTTTTCCAATCGATTTGGCTGAGCCCCCCAGACGATCCATAATCTGTTTACTGCTATTTGCATGTTTGCTCGCATTCTCCGCAATCTCAAGCTCCTTCTGGCAGTTGCGAGCAACTTCTCCAAGCGATGCACTCATCTCTTCTATTGCGGTGGCAACTGTGTTTGACGAATCGGTCATCTCTTCGGCGGCCGATGAGATTGTGTTGACAGTAGTGGCTATCTCCTCGGTTGAAGATGCAACCGAGGTCGCTTGAGCAGCCATCTCCTCGACATTGGCGGCAATTTGTGTAGAGGAGGCCGACAGCTCGGTTGCCGATGATGCGACCGTGTCTGCATTGCCGACAACACGTCCGATAATGCCCTGGAGTTTTTCTACAAAACGATTGAAATAAGTTGCCATTTCACCGATCTCGTCTCGGGATTTCACTTCGAGGCGCTTGGTTAAATCCCCCTCGCCTTCGGAAATGTCCCTAAGCATATCGGCTGCATGTCTTATCGGGCGGGTGATTCCTTTGGAAAGCAGCCACCACAGACCGGCTACCATAACCATTGATACAACCAGCGCGACTATCATCGCGACACGCCCCTCCTTGTTTACATCGCGGATATGATTGATTCCCATCATGTATTCCTCTTCATAGCAGGATGCTGCGATTATCCATCCCCACTGCTCAAAGTATGCGATCTCGGCAACTTTCTTTTTTGCCTCACTCGTCTCTGATTCTTTCCAAAAGTATTCTACTTGTTCAAATTCACCAGGCTCGAGTGCAAGACCTTTTTTTACGATTTCCTGTACATACAGTTTTCCGTCACTATCCTTGCTTTCCCATATGTTTTCACCGTCCCGTCTTCCATTTTGGGAAATAACATAATTTCCCTTCTCATCCAGAACATATACATACCCGGTTGTACCGATCTTAATAGCATGAATCTGCCGTCGCAGGCTCTTGGCACTCTCTTCGGGTACCCCAGTGAATAAAATACCCACCACTTTACCGGAGTTGTCACGTATGGGCTCATAGGCGGTCACATACCATTGATTAACCACATACGCACGACCTACGAAACGCTCTCCGTTAAGCACTTTGCTCAAAACAGGATTGGGATTGCCGTCGGGATTGACTGCGGGAATATAGGTACCTATAGCCCGCGTATTGTCAAGGTTCCGCACATTGGTACTCACCCGAAGCATATCTCCCTGTTCGTTCATACGCTGAAAGATAGTGCAAGTTCCTCCCACCAGTTCTCTGGTCTTGTCGACAACAGGAGAAGGTTGATTGATATCCTGGTTTTTCCCAAGCCACACCCCTCCAAGCATCATTTTGGGTAAGTTGATCGTACTGCTCTGCTTGGTATACTGATTAACCGCGGTCCATTGCACCGTCTCACGCGAGAAACGAAGTGAGCCCATTTGTTCCATTATATCGCGAGCTACATTAAGATCATCGGTAACCTTCTTTTCGAGTACCTCCTGCTGACTTGTAAGCATGGCGAGGATTCCCTCAAGTGTTTTTTCCCTTGACTCGACCGATAGACGCTGTGCCTCACGAGTTGCGACGTTCTCAGCCACATTTGTTTTCCAAAACGCTATAACGGCTATGATGCCGACGGGGATAACGGTTGCAATCACCCCCGACAAGATTAGCTTCCGCGCAATTGTCATCGATTTAAACATTATCTCGCTCCCTCTCTCAAATGAACTCTTCCACTCTTTTCTTATGTGATTTTTTTCACAATAGTTCTCAGGCGACGCTTCCGGATGGATGTGAACATGTTTCCTTTATGTTACCATCAAGTGACCGGATGTCAAAAACTTTTTTTATTTTCACATTTTCGCGTCACTTTTTGAGTGCCAATTTCTTTTTTTTTCCTATAAGCAACTGTGCTACGGTTAAATCGATCGGTTGAGGAGAAACTGATTCTTCGATGCCGAAGCCAGATATTTTTCGATTTGTTTTATATGACGTACAAATCACTGTTTTTATCATAATATTTAGGATATCGGGCACGTATTTGACATACTCCCTCACATCTTTTATCTTTAAAAATATGGAAAACCGCTTTTTATAGGCTCACTTTTGCCCTCGTGCTTTCTCAAGCATCCTGTTTATGAATTTTTCTGTTTTTTTCCTTCAATGCAAAGGTTATCTCATGAATTTATACTTCCATTCGAAAAGAAAGATTTTCCTGTTTGCCATGTTAACCTCCGCGGTACTGACAACAAATCTTCTCGCTCAGTCGGCCCCTGCCGGAAGCTCGGAATCTATACGACAGCAGATGGGTGCCTCCCAAATGCCGCAACCGGCAAAAAACGTGAGCAATCAGGAGCTTAAAAGTTTTCTGGCAGTAAATGAGAAGATGCAATCGGTACAGATAGAAACACAGAAGAAGATGGAGTCGGTCATAAAGGAGGTAGGACTCTCACCTAAACGCTATGATGAGATTGCACAATCTCAGATGAGCGGAAACAGCAATGCGGACCATTCCGATGAAGAGCTTAAGAAGGCTCAAAACGCATCCAACCAAATGCTTAGCCTTCAGCAGCAGATGCATACTAAGGGAGAGAAGGTTATTAAGGAAGAGGGACTTACCCCAATGCGCTACCAACAGATCGGTATGGCGATACAGCAGAAGCCGGAAATTCAGCAACGTTATAAGGAGCTGGTTGAGAATCAGAAATAAAGCTTTTGACACTTAAAGTGTATTTATATCAAAGATAAAGGGCTTGCATGTTTTGCACGCCCTTTTTTGCTGCTCTCCCCCGACTCATGCTGCTGACCGAGGAAAGGTTTTTATTTTTCATCGCACACCAAATAGGCACAGGTATGTCTTATGGGTGAACGAAAATCTGACTGAATATAACAATTCACTTTTAGCCTTGATGCATGGTTATGTCTCCCTCATCGGGAAAATTCATCATGACGAGCACCGGTGGTCGTCTTTCGTATACCAGGTAAGATTCTCTTTACATCCCGGGCATTTCCATTCCTGACGCTGGTGCGCCAGCCAATGGTTCAAACCGTTTTGTTGAATCTTTTTCATGTTTCCGAACATATCAAGCAGATGAGGAAGCTTGCGGTAAAAGCCTCCAACAGACCACACCAGCTTCATGATTTTGAATCGCAAACAGGGGTATTTTTCACACAGCGTACAATGCTCCACATCTTTTTTTCGGGCACACCCACGGATTGGACACTTCGCGCATCCGCCGAAAACCACATCCGATTTACACCCACGGCACACAATCGGAGTCCCCTTTGTCACCGGAAGATGCGCCTGCATCCGAGCCGGCAGCTCCTCCCATCGCGCGTCCCTGTTCTGCTCACGGCTTTTATTGTATAGATGCATGACATCACAGGCACCGCAATACAACCCACAATATGAACTATCGGTATGATTGGCCATTATTACTCGCTTTTCATCGTAACGTTTTGGTCTTTGGTGAATAATAGCACCGGACTTTCATAATATAGTACTTGGATTGCCCCGGCAATCGGCAACTCTCCTGCCATTACCGTCGCGTAAAGCTTAACAAGGAGGTAGCTACCGGCTTCCTTACCCCCAAAACTCAGAACGCGGCAAATCCCGCCACCGTTGAGTAGGAATCAGGGCATAAGACGGGAGTCAGGTAAGGCACAAAGCGACGGCTGTCAGGAAGAAAACCGTTCGTAGTGTATGTCTCTTTTGCGTATGCCGAGTGCCGTGAGGTGGGCGATTATCGATTTACGCATGGGATCGGATCCGCAAATGTATACGGCTTTGGGGAACTCGCGTTTGATCTGATCCGAAAGAAGCGTCCGGCTTATGCGGCCGTGCCACCCCGGAGGGGGTGTCTCTCGGGTCACCACCGGCAGGAAATGAAAATTGTGGTCGCCTTCGGCCATAGACGAAAAGTAATCCGCTTCGAAAAGCTCCCTGCGGTTTTGCGCACTCCATATAAGAGTAAGCGGCCGGGGCAATTTCCCGCTCCGGCTTCTGATTATTGACAGAAACGGAGTGATCCCGATTCCCCCGGCGATAAACATGTAAGGCCCGCCAGATAAATCGGGTGTAAATATGCCGTACGGCCCGTCCAGGTACACCCGCGCCCCCTTCTCCACACCGGCGAGCCGCTGCGTATAGTCGCCCAATATCTTCACCGTCAGGCTAAGGGGCATGGCGCTTGGCTCCGAGGATATCGTAAACGGGTGTTCCTCGGTACCGCAGGTCCCGGACATGACGCGCATATAGCAGAACTGCCCGGCCTTGTGTGCAATGCGCCAATCGTCTTTCCCCTTTATGTCAACCCGGTACACGGTCGGACTCAGAAACTTAACACCGGCTATGAATCCGGACCGTATGGAGAGAGCAACTCGTCTCACCACAGTATGATACAGGTATACGGCGATGGCAACCGCCCCCGCCCCGCCCATCAACCACATCCGTCCAGCGCTTTCGGCGGTCGAATAAGCCGTAAGTACATGGATTATGATAAGGACCGTTGCAACAGAGACGG
>CAZPHU010000182.1:0-5176 GCA_964586285.1 uncultured Fibrobacterota bacterium
TTCGTACATATTATTTTTAACCCTGTATGGTTTAGAGGCTTTTTCGGTTGCTTATTTCCGGTGTAGGCGCTTGTACACACATTTTTCCCGGGAGGATATTATGGTTGGGGTGAACAAAGTTATTTTGATTGGTAATCTGGGCAAAGCCCCCGAGCTTCGCCGTACGCCAAGTGGGCAGAATGTAGCTTCGTTTCCGTTGGCAACTACTGAGCGGTTTAGTGGTAAAGACGGAGAGAAGAGGGAAAATACCGAATGGCACAATATAGTTGCCTGGGGACGTCTGGCGGAACTTGCTAATCAGTATCTGAGCAAGGGACGTTCGGCATTTATAGAGGGACGTATACAGACACGTTCATGGGATGATCGAGACGGTGTTAAGCGGTATCGAACCGAAATCGTAGCCAACAGCATTCAGTTTCTCGGCAGCGGCGGTTCAAACGGCGGATCAAACGGCGGCTCCGAATACGACCGGTCTTTTGACCAGAGTGGTCCCGACAGGCAGATGCCGGATATGAGTTCTCATGTTCAGGAGCCCGATCCGATAGCCGAGGATGATCTTCCTTTCTGATCGCCTTTGTTGCTTCAGGCCAAGTCTGACCTCGGCATAGGCGCTTTTGTCGATCAGCTGAAAAATTTTTGTGTCCAGGAAAATTGCTTTCCGTCGATGCAATTATTTACCAAAAGCAACGAAAACATTAGATATAACCGGGTGTGACTTAACAACGCCTTTTGAATTTTAAAGCCTTCTTTGATACTGTGGCTTATCAGCGACTCAGGAGGCTTTAAAGAAAAATTCAACCGCGGGAGAATGAATTTATATGACCGTCGAGATCCTCTTATTGGCAAATCTCGGAGCTATGACACTTTTAGCCTACATGGTAGCTATTAATTCACATGGCCCTACTCGTCTTTCTTTTTCTTACCTGATAGCAACCTTAATTCTGGCGGGTACTGTTTATTCGGTTGTACAGCATGTAAATAGCGGTCTAGACAAGAAGCAGATGGCGGAATTCAGACGTTTGGAGATGGAAAAACAGCTGGCCGAAGAGCAAATCCGCAATCAGCAGGAAGAGCTAAAAGAGAACAAGCAGATGCTTGTGGTTGCATCCAAACTAAACGAAACGATCAACACGGGCACGGGATTGGCTACCTCCATAATGAATGCCGATCTTCGTGACTTCTCGGTTGAGCTTGATGTTCTCATTGGGCGCGCGGCTGTTACACGGAAAAAAGTGCTACAGCTAAATAAAGAGTTTACTTCTACGGGCATCGAAGACAACCAGTTTCCGGAGAGCCTGAAGAACATAAAAGAAGCACTGGAACAGCTTGAATCCGCTTCTCAGTACTACTCTCTTTATTTTCGGTCGGAAGATGCCGCCCAGGAGGAGATGCGCGAAAAAGTCATGCGCCAGAGGGCGCGACACGCTTATGAATTGCTGAAAAAAGCAAGCTCTGATATAGCGGCTAAGAGCTGAGGAGGGGCAAAAGTCCTTTCATTCACACAATCGGGTCGCGGCTTTTGCTGCAGGTCCGATTTTTTTTAAATTGTCTGTTCGCTCTTTTGAGTCTCCGACGATTAGGGCTTTGAAATCCCTTTTAAGCAAAAGAAAAACAAAGAAACTTGACACCATTTTCCCTGTGGATTTATTTTCTACAAATTATTTATTATTATGATCATCAATCTTCGCACTCTTCCGTTCGGTCATTCAAGCCTGAAGCAGGATGTTGCATTCAGTGATGAGCAGGCCGAGGCGGCGGATTTTGAAGGTCCTGTAGTATGCAGGGCGGAAGTGGATCGGATGCAGAGCCAGATAGTTCTGCAGATTGCTTATGATGTCTCGATACGCTTTGAGTGTGCCAGGTGTATTACCGCTTTTTCGCGGCACATAACCGGAGAGTTCAGCGCACTGGTTGAGCATCGAGCCTCTAAGGCGCAGCAGTCCGACGATGATGAGGTCGATGCGGTTTATACCGACGAAGACGATTTGGTGGATATCGGTCAGTCAGTTTATGATGAGGTAATGACCGCGATATCACTGATGCCCCTGTGTTCGGAGGAGTGTTCAGGTATAATGGTAGAAGACGGGGACCATCTGGAAGAGCAAATAGATCCGCGGTGGGAGAAGCTTAAAGAGCTTCGAGAAAAAAAAGACAGGTAAAATCAATATATACATTCAGGAGGCATAAATGGCTGTCCCAAAAAGACGAATTTCACAGGCTCGACGAGACAAGCGTCGGTCTCATCTGGCTCTTTCGGTATCCAATCCCGCGATATGTTCACATTGTAAGCAGCCCAAACGGCCGCATCGGGTATGCTCAAACTGCGGCTACTATGCCGGAGTAGAGATTATCGAGCCCGAAGAGTAGAACTCCCGGTTTCGCCCAAGGCAACGCCCTCCGCGAAATCACTATATTTTAGAGGTTGCATCGGTGCCGATATTGTCCGATACTCTCGGTTTGCCTTTATCCCGCGGATCCTTATAAAAAAGGCAAAGCAAACCTCATGGATGATGTGCAAGGTTTGACATATTGTTTAAACCCTTACAGTCGTGTTTTTCAGAGTCCGAAACGATCAGATAAATACAACTTTGCACATATGGATACGATAGACAAGAATTCAGATTACTGCCGGCTGATTTACCAAAAAGCCGGCAGTTTCTGTAATTCGAAAGGATCATGTACGCGGTTATGCCTATAAAGCGTTCAAAAATTGTTTCCGTTGGTACCGCGGTGCCGCAAAATGTTGTAACTAATTACGACCTCGAAAAATTTCTTGATACCTCCAATGAATGGATAGAGACAAGAACAGGGATAACTCAACGGCGAATTTTCCCGCTGGATTCCCCAGGTAAAGCCAGTGATCTTGGTATCACAGCCGCGAAAAAAGCTCTTGATCGAGCCGGAATGAAGGCCTCCGATATCGACGGAATAATCTGCGCGACTTTCACGCCCGATAACTTTTTCCCGTCAACCGCATGCGTGATTGCGGGAGCTTTGGGATGCAAAAATGCTTTTGCATTCGACATCTCAGCCGCATGCGCCGGGTTCGTATACGGGTTAACCGTAGCCAATTCCATGCTGGTTTCGGGGCAGTGCAACAATGTACTTCTTATAGGGGCGGAGGTTATCAGCCGCACTCTTAATTGGCAGGACAGGGGTACTTGCATACTTTTTGGAGACGGTGCCGGTGCGGTGGTGATGACCAAAACACAAGATGGCGCCGGGGGCGTGTTGGGAGCCACTATTTCATCCGACGGAACCCTGGGCGACATTCTTAGACTACCCTCATGGGGAGAAGACAGATTCATGTCCATGAAAGGTGGGGAAGTATTCAAATGCGCCGTAAGAATGATGAGTGAATCGGTCGTTGAGTGTATAGCCAAGAGCGGTATAACCAGGGACGATATCGATTTGCTCATTCCACATCAGGCAAATATTCGCATAATCAGCTCTCTGGCTCAGCACCTGGAAGTCCCGATGCAAAAAGTGGTAACCAACGTTCAATTTTACGGTAACACCTCTTCTGCATCCATACCGCTGGCTTTAGAGCAGGCGTGGGAAGAAGGACGCATCCGGGACGATACATTAGTCGTTTTTGCCTCTCTTGGAGGTGGAGTAACAGTCGGAAGTGCTGTCGTGCGGTTCTGATAAGAAACGTTCCCGGCGATCCCGATTCGTGTTTACGGCTATTCAACAGAAAATCAAAGATTTATTCCCTTACCGAAAGGTGTAGTGTTATGTCTTTTACCTTCCTTTTTCCGGGACAGGGTGCCCAGAAAATTGGTATGGGGGCCGATTTTTTCGAAAGATTCGATTTCGCAAAGAGGCGATTCGAGCAGGCCAATGATATCCTGGGTCGAGATTTGGCCAGGTTGTGTTTTGAAGGGCCGCTGGAACAGCTGACCGACACGAAAAACACTCAGCCCGCCTTATTTACGGTAGAGTCGATAATCTGCGATACTCTGAAGCAGCAAGGAATAGTTCCGGTCGCGGCTTTAGGTCACTCGCTTGGAGAGTATAGCGCCTTGTATGCCGCAGGAGTGTTTTCTTTCGAAGACGGTTTGAGGCTTGTAGCCAAGAGGGGAAGTCTGATGGCCGGGGCGGGGGAAAAGTCACCGGGAACTATGGCAGCGATTATTGGACTTTCAAAGGAAAAAATAGTCGCCGCTCTCAAGGATATTCAGGGGGTTGTGGTACCTGCAAATGAGAACAGTCCCGATCAGACAGTTATATCGGGATCTGTTGAAGCGGTAAAGGCTGCCGGTGAGGCTGTCACTGCGGCGGGGGCGAAAAGGGTCATGCCGCTTAATGTAAGCGGGGCTTTCCATTCGCCGCTAATGCAGGATGCGGCCGATGAATTCGCCAAGGTGCTTGAAAGTGTGAGCTTTTCGGATGCTTGCTTTCCGGTAATCACCAATGTTACCGCCGACGGTCAAAAGGAGGCCGGCAAACTCAAATCTCTGCTTGTAAAGCAGCTTATTTCTCCTGTGCGATGGGTAGACAGTATGACCTATACCGCCTCCGAGGGAATTGGGAACTGTCTTGAGGTCGGACCGGGTAATGTGCTTCGTGGACTTGCCCGAAAAATTGACCGAACAATTAATGTGGTTTCCTGTGAATCAGTGGATAATGTATATTCGGTGATTAATTGAACCAAATCTCAGCAAGGAGAACGGGTGTGATTGATTTGTCTGGAAAAGCAGCTTTGGTTACCGGTGGAGGCCGAGGAATAGGTAAAGAGATTGCCCTCATGCTTGCCAGGGCGGGCGCGGATGTGGGTATTTGTGATATTGACTCCTCGATTGCAGAGCAGGCGGCGCAGGAGATCGAAGCTCTGGGACGGCGCAGCTGTGCGATTCGTGCGGATGTATCCAACAGTGACGATGTTGGAGCCATGTTCAAAACCTTTTTGGGTACAATGGAGCGTATCGACATTCTGGTGAACAACGCCGGAATCACCAGAGACGGTCTTATCGTCAGGATGAAGGAAGAGGATTGGGACTCGGTACTCAATATCAATCTCAAGAGCGCCTTTTTGTGTTGCAAAGAAGCTGCCCGCCCGATGATGAAGGCTCGCGGGGGCAAAATAATAAACATCGCATCGGTTGTAGGTCTCATGGGTAATGCGGGACAGGCTAATTATTCAGCCTCCAAGGCGGGAATGATCGGATTGACC
>CAZPHU010000183.1:0-3320 GCA_964586285.1 uncultured Fibrobacterota bacterium
CCACTCAACCCCACTATCCTTATACTTCTCATACCGTTTCATTCCACAATCTCCCGCAGCATGCCTTCGGTCTCCTTCTCCAGGGCCAGTATGTCGGCGCGAATCTCCTCCAGGGAGCGCAGGGGTTTGTACTCATAGAAATACTTTGTGAAGTTTATCTCGTAGCCGACCTTTGTTTTGCTGTGGTCGACCCAGGCATCGGGGACGTGGGGGAGCACTTCCTTTTCCATATACTCATGAATATCTTTCTCGGTTGATTCGATCTGACCCTTTTTCAGCGGCACGTTTTCGTAATCACGCAGTTTCGGGTCGGGTTTGGGGTTTCCTTTTTTGTCGGTCACCACCTTATCGTTTTCCATAAGCGGACGCTCGACCGTGATTCGTGAATAGCCGAAATCGGAGTTGTTGAATATCTTGCAGTATTTACTCTTTCGAAAATTGCCGTATATCTCCGCGACCCTTTTGATATCCTCTTCTCCAAGCTCATTTCTCTTGTTGCCAAGCGACCGGGACATCTTCCTGAAAAAGGATGTCGCGTTGATGAGCTGTATTTTGCCCTTGCGTTGTTTGTTTTTCCTGTTGGTGACAACCCAGACATAGGTTGAAATGCCGGTATTGTAAAAGAGCTGATCGGGCAACGCGACAATCGCCTCGAGCATGTCATTTTCGATGATCCATCGGCGGATTTCCGATTCTCCAGATCCGGCCGCGCCGGTAAACAGCGGTGAGCCGTTAAACACAATGGCTATACGGGAGCCGTTGGAGCCGTTTTTCATCTTCGAAATGAGATGCTGGAGAAACAGAAACGACCCGTCCGAAATACGGGGCAGCCCCGCCCCAAACCGTCCGGCAAAACCCTGCTCTTCGGCTTCCTTCTTTATCTCCTTGGCAACCTTTTTCCATTCGACCCCAAACGGCGGATTGGCCAGCATGTAATCGAACCGGTCGTTTTCCAGCTGATCCTGAGTAAAACTGTTTCCGAATTTGATATTGGATGCGTTTTGTCCCTTTATCATCATGTCGGATTTACAGATCGCATAGGAGGTCTCGTTAAGCTCCTGCCCAAACACCTCTAAACGAGCGTTGGGGTTAAGCTCATGTACATACTCCTCGGATACCGAAAGCATACCTCCCGTCCCGCAGGCGCAATCATACAAGGTCTTCACAATTCCCGGTTTATTGAGCATATCCCGGTCTTCCATGAAAAGCAGATCAACCATAAGCCGGATCACCTCCCGCGGTGTGAAATGCTCTCCCGCTGTTTCGTTTGATATTTCGGCAAATTTCCTGATCAGCTCTTCAAACACATACCCCATCTCCATGCTGGAGATTTTTTTGGGATGCAGATCAAAGGCCGCAAACTTCTCGGTTACCAGAAACAGTAGATTCTTCTTATCCAGATCGCGAATAAGGTTGTTGAATTTAAACATCTCCAGAATCTCACGCGCATTGCTGGAAAACCCGGCGGTGTAGTTACGCATGTTGCGGGCGATATTCGCCGGATCGGCAAGCAACTTGTCAAAATCGTACTTGCTGTGATTATGGAACTTGTGCTTCGATGTTTTATTCAGTACCTTCTCCAACGCCTCCTCGCGCAGGTTTTTGGATGAATCATACTTTTTGAGCACGGCATCCTTGGTCTTCTCCAGCACGCAATCCAGCCGGCGCAGTACCGTAAACGGAAGAACAATCTCCCCGTAGTCCGACTGCTTATAGTCGCCCCGCAGAAGATCTGCCACCGACCAGATAAAATTTGCAAGTTCCTGTACGTTCATGGTGTATGTCCCTTATTCATTTGCATTGTCGCTGCTATGCAGATTTTTCTCTTCTTCGAGTATCCCGATAGCATGTTTCAAGTATTTCTGTGCTATTTCTAATTGCGCAACACTATTCTTACCATGATGCTTTTTCACATACTCGGTGGTAAGCGTGTCCAGCGTTTGTAATGTTTTCAGTTCTTCTACCAATGCCGCTTTGTCCATCGCAATCTCATATCGTTCCTTTATCGCAGTATATGGCATTCTTTTCCTCGCATTTGGTAACTCTGTAAGTGCTTCAAAGAAAGCATTTGGGTCTACATAGCGTAATATGGGTTTATTGTAATAGGATCTGCGCCTCTCATCGTAGCTAATAAGCTTCAAAAAATTATTGAAATCGGTTTTTATCATTTCTGGTATTTTTTTTGCGTCTTCCTCCATTTTTAAATCATCAACTATTCGGAGTTTTTTTATCAGATACTCTTTTATTTGTTTGAATTCCCTTGTACTGGCATTCTGAAAACTGAGTTGCCCCCAGTGGTCATCTGCAATTGCAATAGAAAAATCCACAGGGTTATTATATTCAAGTAGTTTTGCAGACCCTAAGCCGTCAATGATGCCCGTGAACATATTAATTATTTGCTCTTTTTCCAACGAAATAATTTTATGACCACTTAACCTTAAAAAAATACCTGCAAGATGGAGTAATTCAAAAGGAGCTTTTATTTGAAATGATTTTAGCCACTCTGTATGTTGCTTTACCAATTGCTCCAATTCGTCATCTTCGCAGGCGGCCCAATACCAGAGTGTAACGAGTGGTGATTGTTGACTTTTAATAAGTCCACTTTTTTTAACACATTCTTGTACAAGTTCGTCTGAAACATTGCCTTTGTCGAAATAGGTAGACCACGCATTCGTAGACAAAACTAAATAGTCGGTATTAAGCTCATGATATTTTTCAATAGTGCTTACTATCTTGGGTTTTTTTATAGCTTCATCATCATTTAATCTGTCTACCCCATAAAGTAAATAATCGCTTTCTAAGGTCTTTATATTTTCTGCTCCTATTACTCCCATCTCAAAATCAAATTTGAAACACAGAAATGTAATAAGCAGTCTCTCAAGCACGGCTTGACACTTTTTCTGTTCTGGGGCCAGTTTCTTCCAGAGTCTTTCGAAATCAAATAACGCGTAATATAGAATGCGTAAGTTATTGCTTTCTGATTTCCGATATATGTTAACGATCGTCTCTTTAAAATCATTCAATTCGTAACGAAGTCTAGGTGTAGTAAGCTTTTCAATAAAATGGTCCAGCACAGAATGGGGATCATGCGCTATTTCCAATCTCCTCCCGATAACCTTCTCCCGTATAAGGCTATATCTTGCCATGCGGTCACCACCGCTTGCTTCTTCAATTTCCTCAATATCTTTTTCATTGCCGATAAGAATGACATGTAATTCCATTTTTTCAATAAAATTATTTATGTATCCCAAGGTTTCAGCAACCGGCACACAGCATCTTTCCAAGTCATCAAAAACAAGGGTCTTACCTTCGATGCCGTG
>CAZPHU010000183.1:3420-5162 GCA_964586285.1 uncultured Fibrobacterota bacterium
GCACACAGCATCTTTCCAAGTCATCAAAAACAAGGGTCTTACCTTCGATGCCGTGTAGGAAGTTATTGAAATCCAATTTGTTGATAAGGGAATCAACTTTTGCCAAGGATAGGACACCCAATGTTAAATTAGCAAATAAGTCTGTGTATTTTTTATCAAAAGCAGGATGCAGTGCAAAGAATAATTTCCTATCGATAGCTTCTATAGAGGTGAGGCCGTTCAGGCTTATTTTGATAAACCCGCTGTCTTTTCCTTCTTCCACTTCATAAACTGTTTTCTCATACTCTTTGACATATTCATCAATAAACCATGTTTTTCCGCATCCCCATGGCCCCTTTAGTAAAACAGCATACCCTGGTTTATCAATAGCCAAGTACTGGTTAAGATATTCTGTGATGCTCGAATTAACTTCTTGCATTATCTTCATCACTCCAGGAACAAGTATCTTTTATGCATGATTCATATCCAACCAAATGGCTACCCCTTTCACTTCCATCACCCACACTCCACCAGATTCAAAACCTCATTCGCATACTCAAACTGCAGCATCCTGACCGTCTTGCCTTCATACGTTTTTCTCTTTTCCAGGTACTCTTTCACCGGTTTGGTAAAGCTTTTGGCGATGGCGGAGGTTCGGACCATGTTCGAATCCCCGTTTACTTTCTTTTTCAGAAACCAGTCTTCGTAGCGAAGCAGCTGGCTTAATCCCTTCTCATCAAACGCTCCGTTTTTCACCTCGATGATATCGTAGGCGATAGTCTCGTGTGGATTCACGGGATTGTTATGCATAAGAAGCAGATCGATTTCCTTGTTGAAGCTGGTCGGGACATAGGCTACGTAATCCGAATACTTACCGTAGATTTCCTGAAACCGCCCGTCGACCAGGCTTTCCAGCAGCAGATTCATCAGCGTCGCCTCGTACTTTGGGGCGCCTTTTTCATCGAAGGTCAGCCGGTCGGTGAAACCGGGCTTACAATAGGGGTACGGATCGACAATGTTCCCCTGCATGGAATAGTGGGGATTGATCTTGAGGAACAGCTTGAGAATCTCATCGAATTCACGGTTGGTTATGGAAAAGAGAGCGTTCGTACCGGATGGCCGATTCAGCGTGAAGGTCCAGATAAGCCCGTTATCCTTCAAATCATAGATATCGCTCAGGTGGATCGGGTTGGCGAAGCTGTATTCTGAATGCTCAAACCTGACCCGAAAAGGGTACAGCTGTTGCTTATCATTGATCGGCCAGACCGGTGTATCATCATAAAACGGTTTTTCTTTTACCTGAAAAACTCCCCGTATCTCCTTGATCCCGATGATATAGAAGAGCAGATAGTCCCCTTTACCGACAATGGACATACGGGATGCCACGCTGTCGCGGGTGGAATCTTTGGGTGGCGAAGGGATTGCCGCCAGGCCTCTATCGATGCATATACGGTAGTTTGTCTCATCCAGCACGAAAATGTGAACAGGCATGGGCTCCTCGAATGAAAACAGAGATTCTAATCATCTATACATAACACCGGTCGTATTATATGGCGCGTATGCTTCATAAACACACGCATTTTAATGAGTTGCCGGGCATTTTTCAAGCGTATGCATATGAGTAAGAGACGTTTTCGTGGAGAAGAGGCGGAGTGAGCAATAACGAGCGTGCATAGAAAACTACTTTTTGCGCACGGTCGGGTGGCGGGGGAAGGGCAGTGGTTAGTGAGTAGCGGGCAGAAAACAGCAAAGCACTGCACAAT
>CAZPHU010000184.1:0-5158 GCA_964586285.1 uncultured Fibrobacterota bacterium
TGAGTCGGCTCTGTATGATAACCATGTGTTGTTTTGTCCCATGAATAGATTTCCAGCGAATCCACGGATGTGTTTTTTATGCCCGAGGACGTGGCACCCAGAATATCTTCTATAGAGATATCGAAGGCAAAAGCGACGGAAAAATCGGTCCAGTTATTGGCCGCAAGTGGTATTTCAAATGTATCTTTTAGTCCGGAGACCGTACCGGGGCCAAACTGTATTTGAGTAGTTTCTTTTGTTTTTATCCAAAACAGCTTCCCCGGCTTGCAGTCAAAGAGCGAATCTGAAACAGCTCCATACTCAACCCAGCCGTTATCGAAGGCCCGTGTGTTTCCAGGGAGCCACTGGATGATTCGTGTAGATTTTTTATCGTACGTCCACATGTTCTTAGTCGAGGCTGCCAGAATCGCACCGACGGCACTTTCATCGGGGCTGGCGGTCACCATAACCGGTGTCCACTGCATCGGAGGTATGGTGATATTGTCACAGCTTCCATCCGTTCGAATGACTGGTTTGGACAAATAAAGGGTATCGGTATGCACACCATCATCCATAATTGCCAGGGCTCTGAGTCCGTAAAACTGGTCGGCAACTCCGGAAGGGATTTCTGTTATGACACTCATCCCACCTGACGTTTGCCTTCTCTCAATATTGGAGGAAAAATCAAGCGGCTTGCTGTCACCTGCACCGGCAAGCAAGGTGAAATTAAAATTGTCAATATTCTCCCGAACGTAGAAAGTATCGAAAACCGACTGATTTACCTGTACCGGTTGATCCGCCGCTGATTCAAGCGTGAGTATGGGGGCGACGGTATCGATCATGAGAACAAAAGGGTAATCGAGACGGTAAAGGTTGGTTTTTAGAACTTTCGCGGTCGAATCGATTTGAATCGCTTCCTGGTGTATCACCCACCGACCGGATACAATGTCGTACTGGTAAAGTCTGATTTTAGAGAAATTTTCCGGTTTAATGGCGTTAAACCATCTGATTTGAGCGCCAAGCGGTTTATCGAGGCTGTCGCCGTTGCGAAACATAAACCCCGGGCTTGCAACAATAAAACCTTCCTGCGGTCCCTCCCAAATGTCCACCGTATCGGTAAAGTTCATGCCCGGGGCCCCCCACAAAAGAAGTGTGTCGGAGTATAAATGTTGAGTATCGGATTCGGCGATGTATGCGATTCTGCTTAAACTCCCTAACCTTGGCAAAGAGGAGCTTGTATCACCGGTATCCGATTCATTTTCATTGAGTCGAACTTTAACTCGTGATTGTTCGGTTGTTTGTGACCAGTTATCGGACAGGTCTCCGGCAAACAACGCGAAATACCAGGTTTTCCCTCGTTCCAGGTCCGTTAGTTCAATCGATGAATCAACGGCGGGGAAAATGTTTACAAGTTGAGAAAATGTATCAACAGGGGAATTTGGATATCTGTAATCGCACTTGAGTATTTTCACCTTGTCGGCGTCATTTAGTTCACTTCGAGTATTCGACCACGCCAATCTGATTTGGGCAGAATCGGTTTGTGCATCCAGCTTAAAATAGTTCACAGGCGGAATTGTGTCGCTGGGCGCGCCTTTTTTTGTGACCTGAAATGCCGGCGTACAGGCCTCTGCGCGCTGATTGTCCGCACCGATTGCGCGTACCTTTATAATGCACCGGTCGGTAATTTTATTCGCAACCTTCCATGTGAGTTGTCGCTTTTGCTCCGATTTTCCCTCCGGGCTCCAGGTTACACCCCCGTCAAATGACACATAAACAGAACAGGCAACCACCTGGTCTGCGTTCATACCAAGCTTCCAGGATACTGTGTAGGTCGACTCAGCATAGACCGATTGCCCGGCATCGTGAGCTACCGAAAGCACCTCTATGGGAGGTGACATACCGGTTGAATCAAGAATATCGATGCCATAATAGGCCCCATCCGTACTCAGCTCATTAAGTTCTGTTCCCAGATAAGCTGAAAGCTGCTCTCGATATTCACCATTAAGTTCAATACTGCGTATCCTCAGCGAATTTGATGATGTGGTCAATACTCTAAGGGCATAAGGATTGTTCCACTGATCCAAATCGTTGGAATTAGTGTTAATGAAGGTACATGCAAGAAGGCTGTCCTCAACAGCAAAGAATACCGCCTCCATACTGTCGGAAAATGTGACAACGAATCTGCTGTATTTAGAATATGACCGTGAGGGGCTGAGAAGCGGGAATGGAAAGCTTATCGTTCTTTTCTCCGAGCTGGTTTCCAAGATGACCGAGTCAAGCCACCGGCATGATTCATATCTGGAGCCTGCGGCCTTCACCGCCTCTGGTCTGGTGTCTCTTGTTTTTATGCGTATTTTGGGGGAAGTTAACCAGGAAACAATTGAATTGTCGATACTTAGATTGCCGGAGATCATCTCTCCGTCTGCTTCATCTTTTTTTTCGTTTATACTTAAAATGCCGTAGAATCCCAGATTAATCGTATCGGTTTTCTCCGCGCGCGTCCAGCTGAAGGTGTGAATGATATCACCGTCAACAATTGCCGGGGCAGCTTGCGGCTGCTTTAGTGATCCTCCTGTAAACAAAACGCTCAGATATACAGCAGCCATAATCGTTAACCGCTTATATAAAAGGATGAATCGGAAACTGTCGAATGATGTTTTATCCATATCTCTGCCTTCTTTTCTGCTTTTTTCGGTTGAAACAAATTGTTTCATCGTGTGCACGATATTGGACAATATAAGAGAAAAATGAGTTTTAGGGCGTTAAATAGTTGTCGCATTTTTACAATTATTATACATTCAATGCCTTCGGGCGGCAAGTGCGGCAACGATCAAATGCGACAAATATCTTTCCATACGCGAGAAGCTTTTTAAAATCCCCAATGAAGGAACAAGCCTTTCGGTTTGTATGTATACAGGTCATCAGAATCATTGTTTAATCTTTCACCAAAGCAGTGGGCCTAGGAATCGCAAAACCTCATCGGCTGAATTACCTTCTGCATATAAAGCAATTTTATTACCCAATCGGCCGGCACTCTCCAGGAATCCGCTCCATAAAAGTCGATTCTTATTCATCACCTCTTCCTTACACCGGGGGTAGTGACTCGTAGATTAAAAATTAATATTTGGAGTCACTTATTTTCACATTTTCTGCTGCTAAACGGAGAATCAGAACAACCATTCCCTTATATTATAATGAAAAAAGCTGTAACCGGTTGTAATTATATCATAAAAGGATTGCACCGGCAGTGTAGATTTTACTCATGTACTGAACGAAAATGGCGGAGGAGTCTATTTTTTATCAGGAACATTTAGTTGTTGAATGATATATTTTCCTTTCGACAAAATACATTTTTCAATCAGTCAATATTCATTATGCAAGAATTCTTTTTTCAGCCTGCAACCAGCTTCGACTATAATTCATTAAAGGAACAGGTCCCGATATGGGTTTCCCATTCTATTGCCTGGGTAAGAGTTATAGAAAGTGCTTTTCCCCAGATGAGAGGGTATGTGGCGTCAGACAGTCAAACGATCTCAGAAAAAAGCTCGTTCTTGCCCATATACAGGGTCCGGAGACCCATGAAGAAGTCACTTTGGCTCAGTATACCTTTTTCGACAATCTGTGATCCCATTATAAAAGATAGGGCATTTCAAGACGGACTGCTGCAAGAGCTTCGGCGGCACCCGTTGACGCAAAAAGCCGGTATTGAAATAAGAGCCATGAATGCGCAAATGCCCGTAACTTGCGGCTATACATCGGTTAGTGGCTATATAAATCACCAGTTGCAACTGAAAGGCGATGAGCAAGAAATTTTCGCACGATTTCACAAAAAATCCGTCCAGGCTCGTATCCGCCAGTCGATGAAGGCCGGTTTGAAGCTTATAGCCGCATCGAATATGGATGATGTTAAGGCTTTTTACAATATCTATGTTCAGATGAGAAAAGAGCAGGGGCTTCCTCCGCAACCTTATCGATTCTTCACCTCGATGTGGAAAGAGCTTTCTCCGACGAACAATATCGATCTTCTATTGGCCGAAAAGGATGGGCAGGTCATAGCGGGGAGTTGGGCTCTTAAGAACAGCTGGTTGTATTCTCTGGAATACCTGGCTCGTGCTGGAAAAAACGACAAGCTCCGATGCGCCTATTTTCTGAACTGGCACGGCATAAAAAGAGCACTTGCGGCCGGTATACAAACCATTTCATTCGCACGCACATCGGCTAAAAATGAGGGGCTGAACAAATATAAGAGTGGCTGGGCTACGCAGGCGGTCCCGTATAATGATCTCGTTTTTCCGACATCTGAGGTGTTTCAACGCGAAGATCGTTTCTCATACCATTTGATACGTAAGTATTCCTCATCACTGCCGACTCCTTTGTTTAGGATGCTGGGAGAACTCATATATCGGATAATCTGAGTAAAAGATCCAAAACGTATACAGGAACAAAACCATGAAAATGATACTTGCTGCAAAAAATGCTTTTCTTAAGAGGTGGGGTAAAACACCTGCATTACAGAAAATCTGGGATAACGAGTTTGGTGCAGGCAAATGGGACTACCTGGCAAAAAATGATTCCTCCGAAGAGGATCCAATAATTTCGGTTATTCAAAAATATCTTAAGGGAGGAACGATACTTGACTTGGGGTGCGGGCTTGGAAATACGGGATTTGAAATTGAACTTAACACCTACTCTAAATACGTCGGAGTGGATATCTCAGAAGTCGCAATAAAAAGAGCAACAGAAGCCTGTTTAAAAGATGCCGACAGGACGATGAAAAATCGGTATATCACGGCTGATATCCTGACTTATGTGCCTGCGCATCAATACGACATGATCCTGTACAGGGAATCATTTTACTATGTAAACCGTTTTAAGCGCAAGTACGTGCTCAAAAGATATTCCGACTTTTTGAACCAAAACGGTGTTCAGGTCATGCGCTTATGGAACACCGTGCGTTATCCGCAAATACCAAGGGTCGTTGAAAAGAACTTCAAAATACTTGAAAAAATTGTAGCTGGAGAGACAAAAACAGCTATATATGTATTTAGATGATTAACGCTCCCGCACAGGCTTATCATCCATCGGAATAACGCCGGTTCCTGCATTACTTTCCGGGGAATCGTCGGAGGAATTCTCATTCTCCAGGTACAAATACGCCCCGGCCCCCGCTGCTCCGATT
>CAZPHU010000185.1:0-5108 GCA_964586285.1 uncultured Fibrobacterota bacterium
GCCGAATTTGATTCCATCCCGGCGGGGAACGCGGATACCGTAGCGGTTATGAACATGGGGACCCCTGGTGATTCCGGTCATGCCGATCGTTCCCAGCACATCTCCCTTCTTAACCTCATCCCCTGTCTTCACGTAGCGTTTTGCCATATGTGCATACCACAGCACAGTTTTCCCGTTGACAACGGCCACCGTCCGTCCGGCTGCAGCGCTGTTATGAATGATTACCGTCCCGTCGATCGGGCTGATCAGTTCACTCCCCAATTTTCCGGCGACATCGAACCCGTAATGCGGCTGCCCTCCACCGGTGCCCCTTTCACACCAGTCGCCGGTCACGTAGGCATAAGGATCCTTGACCAGACCGGTAAAATAGCGGTACACGGGAAGCAGATGCTTTGAATTCTCCGTATCGATAGAGCTTGGCGGATAGAAACGAACCTTGGTTCCGACCGGGATATGCTTCATCAGACTAAGCTCATTCTCCCCTTCTATTCGCGTCTGATTGTGCACATCAACGATTTCCGAGGCATACGCATTGACATCGGCGATACTGGGCACGGTTGCGGTGAAGTAGCAGATCGCATACTTGGCCATCCGATAGATAGATTCACCGTCGGTAAAGGTATGCTCTACGACCTGATCCTCGGCCTCGATCAGCTGCACAGGGGCAATGGGACGAGGCGCGGGTTGGTGAATAAGCGGTTGGGAAAGGAAAAACACCGGCACCAGAATCAAGGCCGCCGCGACTTTGCCCGCAGCGCAGATCAGACCGTCGTACCTCTCCCAGAAACAGGCGTGATCGGCCCCCTGAGGATTGTTCAGAACATACTGTACCCTCTGGGCCAGAGTATCGAATGCCTTGCCTGCGGTGGAGTACTGCCTGCAATCATGCACCGATTTGCCCTCATCCTGAGCATCACGTATGAGAGCACTCTCGGGGATCTCCAGATCAAACAGTATCGATTGGGGTAAAAGAGATACACCGGATTGATTCTTGATCACCACCTGTTCGCACAGACTCTCCAGAAACCGGCGGTTCTCCGCCATGGTCCTGATCTTCCCCCGAATCGCCGAGGTACGCTTCCCGTATACTTCGTTTTTGACTATTCGGATACGAACGCTTGAGTTCTTCTGGGTCAGGCGCTTAACGTTGAGAAGGTAATCCCGAAGGCTTTTGGTCGACAAAGCATTCAGCGTTACGGGAATAAGATTCAGATCACTGAGAGTAAACAGCGCCCTGGTGACCCTGTTCCAGACGGAGGGAGTGTCGATTATGACGTACTTATAGTAGTGCCTGCATACGCGAAGGTTGTACAGAAGGTTGCTTAAATGGAAGCGGCCGACATGTTTGAAAAGATCGGCACTGGCCGGAATCAGATCAAGGCGCGGCCCGATTTCCTGGGTTAAACGAGTAACATCGCCCCATCCCAACACCGGAGAGAAAAGACGGGATTCCAATCGCTTAAATAGATGCTTATACCGGGCAAAGGCACCGTCTCCGAGCTGCTCGGGAAGCGAATACCTCTTATTAAACAGATCCCAGGATGCACGGGAACACTCTGCCGGATCTTTTCCCAGCGCATAGGTAGCACTCCCCTGAACATCGAGATCAACAATAAGCACACGCCCCTTCTTGGCCAGGGCGGCGGCAAGATTGGTCGCTACCGTGCTTTTTCCCACTCCGCCTTTGATGTTGGCGATATGAATTATACCGCCATTATCGTTGTCGGCGAAAACTACCGTTTTTCTCGATTTTTCAACCACTCAAACTCCGTTTACTTACACAAGCGCGCTCACAATAGAATCGATATCTAAAGGACGATGCATGACCCGGTCTTTTGAATTACGCTGACGGCCTGGAAGTGTTGTGAAACTATCCGGCGAATTAAGGAAAATCACCGGTATGGAATTAAGCTTTTTTGAAAAAGCGAAATATGAATAAATCATATTTCCACGAATCCAGCTGTCCACGTCCAAAACAATCATCTCGGGCGCCTCATCGATTCCGGTCATGAATTCGTCGGTTGTCGAACAACTGATTATTTCATGATTTTTACCGGAGAGTTTATCACATATTCTCTTATTTCGATTCTTGGTCTCATCCATTACCAGGACTTTCATTAATGCGACCTCCATTTGGTTACTTTCAGTAAAATGGGACGAATATCTATGCAGTTATTTAGCTAAAAGAAGCCCGACGCATCATTTATGGTACAATACGCCGGGATAAGTGACAAGTATCAGGAAAAAAAAGCGGCTGTTAACTCTACGCGAAACGATCACATCACCGACAATTCGGCAAGAAGATTCTTTGCTTTTTCCTCGTATTCGCCGGATACGGTATCCGAGACAATCTCTTGGAGTGCCTGTCTGCTTTGATCCACATTGCCCAATTCCTTATAGGCAAGCGCCATTTTCCATCTTACGTCCGGATACCTGTAACGAATATCGGCTGCGCTAAGTGCCTGCTCAAAATACTCCACCGCCCTTTTTGTATCACCCTTGGCCTCGTACGCGGTACCCAGTAAAACCAGCGCTTCGCCGGACACAAACCCGGTATTGCGCTTGATCTGCGCGGCCTGTTCCAGATACTCTATCGCCTGATCGTAGTTCTCTCTTTCCATATAAATGCGTCCAAGCATCAATGAGCTGTAGGCGGCCTGAGGAGTATTGTCGTAATTATCCACCACACTGGTAAACCCCTGGACGGCTTCATCGACCCGGTCGGCCTCAAAGGCGATCATCGCCTTTCCGAAACCCTCCTGTGCACCGTCGATTGCCTGTTGACGGGTAAAGCGGTATCCCATCGCCCCGACCACCAGCACGGCTAAGACCACTACGAAACCGATCACGGTCTTTTTATTTTTGGTGTAAAATTCCTGCGCGCCCCCTATGGAATTCCACAACGGATCCGAGCGCATTTGCTTTTTTTTCTTGTTGTATTTGATATCCAATCTTTCCTCCTCAATTAATTAATGCATCTTGGTGTTCAGAGTTCTATAATAATGTATAGTGTAAAAAATGCTTCACACAGCCATACAAAGTCAAGTGAGGCAACACATTAGAACCTATAATCGAGTGATTATTCCATTCCGGACTCGAAAATGACCTCTCAGCGGCGCTCTGAACCGTTTCCGGAGTTCATCAAAAATCGCCCATGATCCTTTTAAAACCATACAAGATTCGTTTCAACCGCGGATATATGACACTATGAATGAAAACGACCGCAAAAAAGCTGAGAATCACGAACTCAGGGAAAAAATTGCCCAACTGCAAAATCAGAACGAAATTCTCAAATCTCAGCTGATGAACACATCTCTGATCAACGAACTGACAAAAGTGATGCACACCAGCACCGACCCCGAGAGTATAATCCGGACAATACTCCTGGGAATACAGGAAATAACCGATTTCGATCGAGTCGTTCTTTTCAGTGTCGATAAAGAGAGATTTGCGCTTCGGCCCAAAGCCTGGGTCGGGCTGGATGGTGAGCGACTCGAAGGTTTGAATATACCTTTAGGATTTGAGGGTGGGGAGATTACCGATGCGATTTTTCTCAACCGTCATCTGATCATCGAAGAACCCGATGAGAGCATGGATCCGTTCTACTCTCTTTTAAAATCATCAAGTTATCTTGTAATACCCCTGGTCAGCAAGATCACCAGAAAATGCTGGGAAGAAAAATCGTGTGAAAAGCTTTCATGCCCCGTTCACGGCGGCGCGAATCCGTACTGTTGGAGCTTTTGCTCCTCAGGCGTTCCGTCGGGAGTTCTTTCCGAAAACGATCGACGACGCCGTTGTATGAATTGCTCCAATTTCAAAGTCGAAGGAGTGTTCTGGATGGATCAGACCGTCAACACCTCCGGCATCTCCAGCGACTGTGTAACCATCCTTACCACCATTCTCAACCAGGCGGGGGTAATCGTTGAAAACTTCCGGATTTTCAGTGCTCTTGAGACCGCCTACAACAATCTCCAGCTAACCAACAGCCGTCTCAAGGTAGTCAACAACGACCTTAGTATAGCACAAACAAGGATCAATCGGGATCTCGAACATGCACGAGTCGTTCAACAGGGATTACTTCCCGAAAACATCTCCCGGACAGAGGGCTTCTCTCTGGGAGCCACATACATTCCCGCAGAAGCCGTGGGCGGAGACTACTACGACGTATTTGAAATATCTCCGCATGTGTACGGAATCGTTGTTGCCGATGTTTCGGGCCACGGGGTAGCATCGGCACTGATTATGACGATGGTAAAAATTCTTCTGAAAACCAATGCAACCGCAGAACTTGGACCACAGAAAACATTGGAGCATATCAACCAGACGTTTATCTCGGAGCTTAAAAGCGATAATTTCGTAACCGTTTTTTACGGAATCCTGGACCTGTCCTCACACAGTCTTCGCTACACATCCGCCGGTCACTGCCCCATGCTTTTGATAGACAAGACGACTAAGGAAAGCCGGATGATTAAAGCAGACGGTTTGTTTCTGGGAGTGTTCCCCGATATGATGCTTAATGAATCTGTTCTACATTTCAGGCCCGGTTCCATGCGCATCTTTCTTTACACCGACGGACTTACGGAAGCGAAAAACTGTGACGGTAACATGTTCGATCTTGAACACCTTGAGCAGGCCGCACGCAAAACATTGGACCTGCCGCCCGAAGAGGCTCTGGAAGAGATTCTGCATATCCAGGAAGATTTTTGCGAAAAGCAGCCGCCAACCGATGATATAACCCTGCTTGTTATCGATATCTAGAGCGCGGTCGATTAGCTGATATTTCCAGCCGGGCCTCTATGCAGGCGCATTGACAATAGGAATCTACATCCGGTCAAGACATTCCCGATCGAGATCATGCTCCATTTGCGATCGTGCCGGAGGCAAAGCGTGTGTGCGAATCAAGAGGCAGTTATCTGTTTATAGTCGTCGTCCCGCCGGCACTTCCACCTGTCCAAAGCCGTCACATTAAGGTTGACATTCGTGCCCAACCGGACAAACGCACCCCCCTCCCAGCCTCCCCCTTGGCAAGGGGGAGGAAACGCACCCCCTCCCTGCCTCCCCCTTGGCAAGGGGGAGGAAACGCACCCCCTCCCTGCCTCCCCCTTGGC
>CAZPHU010000186.1:0-5047 GCA_964586285.1 uncultured Fibrobacterota bacterium
TCTCCCCCTCGTCGCTTCGGCTTTTCTGTTCTCTGCTAATGCGGATGTTATCACCCTTTATGAGAATGATACTTACGCCCGTGATGACAGGGGAGATGCCGACTTTTCCATTATAGCTGACGGAAGTGAAGGCTTTTCTTTAACATATGACCTGTCATCCCTGAATAGCTACAGCAGCTTTGAATCAGCTGAGTTGTATTCCGAATTTTACTTATTAGATAATGATGAATGGCCTTTACCTGATGCAAACCTACAAGTTTGGCTTGAGGGTTACGATGAAAGTCCGATAGCAGATGTTAACTACGATGAACTCAGCTATCAACCTGTCGCACTTGACACGGACCTCATTGATTGGACTCAAGATCAGATCACATTGACCATAACCAGTAATGATGCTGATCAAATTGAACTTGGCCTTAACTACGATCTCTGGGATACAGAAGCAGTTTGGGATGGTGGGCTAGTCAGCAGCAGGGCTTCTTATGCAAGCCTCACCGTTGAAGCTCCGGAACCATGCACCAGCGTTCTGATATTCATGGGGCTTGGCCTTCTTGGCTTCTTCTCTCGCAAAAAGAAGATTGCATAAGTAGTAACCGCATTAACAGCCTTCCACCGAAAACAGGCTTAATGTGTTGGGGGAGTCATTTTTATGACTCCCCTTTTTTCTTTTCATGCGGCATAAACCGGTTCTGCGCTGATGAAGGATAGAGAGCAGCACAGTAATAGAGAGCGGGACAGTAAATGTTATCCTCTAGAGATTGCCCGGATATATCACCGAAGATAAAAAAAGCATATTCAGATAAGAGTATGCTTTAATCTACCAGAGATGTTTCTCTTTTTTGAACACATGGATGCCGGATCTATTCCGCATTACATAAGGCTTAGCACCTTATTGGAAGAAACTTAATTCAGCAAATCACAGTTTCCCGACCTCTATGCTTGCGTCTCTGAGATGAAGCACAGTAAGCATAAACCAGGAAGTACCATATGCAAACACTACTTTTCCAACTTGGCCGAATCAAATCAGAATGTTGCTCCAGCCATTGCACAGGGGGTGTTTTCATCTTGCGGAAGAAGTAGTCGCTTTTTGGCCAGATCGCGAAGTTTACGAATACCACGTTGGGCTCGTTTTTTTGCAGCTTCCACCGAACATCCGGTTGCGGCGGCGATTTCTTCGAAACTGAGTTCTCCGTTAATTCGTAATTCCAATACACGACGCTCCATTTGAGGCAGGCGCGAGAGTAATTGGACGTATTCCGATCCGCTTGTATTCACTTCCGGATTTTTAACGTCTTTTTCATCCTGCCAGAAACGGGTGATCGCATCCAAGTAGGCTTTTCGCCTTCGCAACTGGTCAAGGCATACATTTCTGAGGATACGAAAAAACCACGGAGCAAACTGAGAACCTAATTTATACTGAGACCGATTGCGTGATATACGAATGAATGCTTCCTGTACTGCATCCTGGGCGGCCATTTCATCGAACAAGTATTCTCTTGCAACGGCGACAGCTTTACCGGCATATCGTCTGAGCAGAATACTAAACTCCTGTTGATCATCACTAAGGCAGTAATTCTCAAACAACTTTTCATCCGTTATATCATTCATTTCTATCCTCTGGTCATCATTTCTTTTTAAAACCCTAAACCAACTTGCCTTGTTCCATTTCTATGACACGATCGGCGACATGTGCGGCGCGATCATCATGAGTTACCAGCAAAACTGTACCGCCCGCCCGCGCAAATTGGCGCAGACCTTCCAGAACGGTTTGTGCGTTTTTTTCGTCAAGATTACCGGTAGGCTCGTCCGCAAGAATTACTTCCGGTTCATTAAACATTGCCCTGGCAAGGGCTACCCTTTGACGCTCACCGGTGCTCAGTTCGGAAGGTATATGTTTAAGACGATCACATAATCCGAAACGCTTAGCCAGATCGGCTGCTCTGTTGAAACCATTGCGGCTGTTAAGTGCAATTGATGGTGCGCGCACATTGTCGATAATATCCAAATATGGAATCAGATGAAACTGTTGAAACACGAAACCGATTTTCTCAGCTCTAAACCTGGCGTGTTTTGCCGGCGAAAGTGAAGAAAGATTAGTTCCACCGACAATGACCTCTCCTCTGTCAGGATTCAAGAGCCCGCCGGCAATCAATAAAGCTGTTGTCTTACCGCAACCGCTTGGACCTCTCAGAGCACAGAATTCGCCTTTTTCAATCGAGAGATTTATATCCTGCAACGCTCTCACAGTTTTGGTTTTGCCGCCGTAATCTTTACAAACTTTCTTGAAATCTATCTTGTAATCGCTCATGAGGCTCTCCTTAAAATTTCAGCTGGTTGTTGACGTAAACCGACCATCACGGGGTATAACCCTGAAAGTGTAGTCAATACTCCTCCCATAAGTATAATGATCAAAAGGGCGGGGATTTTCTCAAATGGAGCGGATCCAATGTTATCAAACATATAGGATCCTGCAGCAGCGTAAATAAGGCGTCCGCTTATGACACCGAGAGCCGATCCGGCCATCCCCAACAATAAAACCTTACCAAGAAGTAAAGTAAAAAGATCCTTGCCTGCAAAGCCGATAGCGCGAAATATTCCAAGCTCATATATACGGCTTCGAACATTGAGCATCACCAAAAACCCGATAAAAAACAAAGCTGCCACCGACAACAGCGAAAGAATCAATCCGGCAAACTTTTCCCTTTGCTCTTGGCGTGCACTTATCTCGGCACGTTCTTTATCCAAAGCCTCTTTTTTAAGCTCTACTGCCGCAAATCTTGCTTCCGCACGGGTAATAACTTCCGACATAAATTCCAGGACCTGTGTCTGGGGCAAAATCGAAGCTAATGATTTTCTGATTTTTGCCAGATTGGGCAGACTTTCATCCGCCGTACATCTACACTCCAGTGCAAGGATCGCATTTATTTTGCCGCCCTTTCCAAACATTTTTTGTGCTGCTCCAAGCGGCATCCAAACCGTTATGTCATCCTGGTTACCCCTTCGCTCATGGCATTTTGCAACTGTAAATGTCTCGCCGTGTATTTTGATTTTTTTACCCGGATTTAGATTCATACTTTTACCGAGTTCATAACCGCACACAACCGTTCCATCCTCAACCGGTTGTAAAATTGGACTCTTCTTATTGGCGGCCGGGAAAAGTGCGCGCGGCACCTCTCCCCTTACTCCACATACCAATACCGACCTTTTTTGCTCGGGCCAATATGTACGATGAAAAAGCGCCGGAAGAATATGCTGAATAGTCACGGTAGCAGACGAAGCAAGCGTATCGGCATAATATTCCGGCATGTATTCGGAGGCAAACTGTTCGCTGTAAAAATCGGCCAGATTTTGATCTTCAGGAAGAATAAGTACATTAAAACCCAAATCCTTGGTCATTTTTCTGTACTCATCCCACATATGCGCCATCTGCTTTTCCAGAGCCTTTTCTTTTTGGGAAAACATTATGGAGGCATCCTTATCGTATAAGTCAAGTATACCGCCTGTTAAAGTCCACAAAAAAGCCGCCGAAAGCGGAATCGCCAGGATAAGCATCGATATTCCTGATCTGAAACGAATCTCTCGGATAATCCATGGGAAGAGTCTCATTTATTTCTCAAAACCTTTCGCTTTTGAAATTAAGGGAAGTTCTTTGTTACTCATTCTCCACCGCCAGTACCGCGGCAGGCGAAGTACCAAGCGCATTTTGGAGAGGAGCTATAGCCGAAAGAAGTGTAATGACAACAACCCCGACAATTCCGCCTGCAAACAGCGACAGAATCTGTGAGAATGGAATTAACGGGGATGATTTCAAAAGTACGATACCAATAATACCTGCAAATGTGCCCAAAACAATTCCGGCCAGTCCAACTGAAAAAGATCGGACCATTACCAGAAAAGCAATATGCGACCTCTGATACCCCAAGGTCCTCAAGGCCGCGAATTCTGCACGCCGCTCATTTACATTTTGTGACATAAGCATCGACACCCAGAATACCAGCGCTGTCAGAATTAAACTCCCGATTAATATGATACTTCTTAACTCACGTGCCAGTATTTTTTTCTGTGTTTTGTTTTCGCGCTCCACTGCCTGCTTCGCCGTATTTGCGGCGGTCATTCGAGCACGTATCTGCATCAAAGCCGGAGCACTTGACTCCAACACCTTTACATTAGTCAACTTTGCGCCAAGTACGGAATAGAGCGATTCATCCTCATAGGTGATATCAAGTGAGGGCCAAATCCATATTTCGTTTACCGCGTTAGGGCTTCGCAGGACATTTGCGGCATCATTCAGGGTAAGCCACACTGTGATGTCGTCAATAGAACCTCGTTGAGTTTCGCAGGCAGCTACTGTAAACTCTTTTCCTTTTATGGCGAAACTGTCCCCCGGCCTCAGGTCCAGAGCTTGATGAAGTTCAAAGCCCAACGATACGGTGCCTTCGACCGGACAGGGTATACCTCCCTGGCCCCGGTATTCGTCTTTATTTTCCACCGGCTCGCCCATTCCGGTCACCAGAACCGATCGGCCGATTCTTTCAAAAACCACTTTTTTTCTCAGCACAGGCAGAGCAAATCGTAGATTTTCTCTGAACCTTGTCCTGATTTCTTCGATTATATGATCGGGCAGATTATGTGATGCAAACCCGTCGGTATGAAAATTCAGCACATCCTGCTCTTTGGGAATTACCCGCATCGTATACGCCATCCTTGCCGTAATATTACGATACTCCTCGACCATCTCCTTCATCATCGATTCGGTGGCGTTTCTTTTCTCGGCGGTCAACCGGGATGATTCTACCTGTGTACGGATGAGAATGAATGCGGCTATAAGAATCGAGGACAAAACGACAGCCATAACTCCGCAAGATATGCCGAAATTTACGCGCCGGAATGATATTTCGCGAAAAACCAGTTTGAGTAAATGCATTGTTTCTTATCTATTCACTTTTGGTGAGCTTGGATTGATTGGCTTTATTCTGACGGTCTAAAAATTTTTCCAACCCCTGCAAAGGCGGCATCGGTTCATCCTCAACAACCTTGACCACCCGGT
>CAZPHU010000187.1:0-5023 GCA_964586285.1 uncultured Fibrobacterota bacterium
CGTTACAAACGCACTTCTTGGCGTTACAAACGCACTTCTTGGCGTTACAAACGCATTTCTTGGCGTTACAAACGCACTTCTTGGCGGTACAATCGCACTTCTTGGCGGTACAATCGCATTTCTTGGCGGTACCTACAGGAACCGGATTATCCGCATAAGCCTGCTTTCCCGCCGGAACTCCCAATACTTCCGAAAGCAGACAGCTTCTTCTCCTTTATTATGTGCCTTGTTCCAGAAAACGACGCATCTCGGTCACGAATTTGTCGAATTGGTCGAATCGCCACAAGTTTTTGCTTTTGCATTCCGCCTTGCTCGACCGTGTGGCCGGTTTTAAATTATTGTATATCATATGATTATCATCTTCGTTAAAGAGGCGTGTCTATCGATGCTGTTGCTCGTTGGTATTTGATTCGCTCTTCCATGAACAGTATTGTTGTTGGTTTAAGAAAGCCTGAGCCGAAGTTTATAAAAGGGTTCTGGGCCGACAAGAATAAAAAGAAGCTAAACACCAAAGATGCATCTAAAAATGTTAAGGCCGGGGATAAGGTATATGCCTATGTGAAAACAGATGGGATCCCCGATGATACCGAGTGTACTGTTCGTATAAAAGAATGGGATCCGACAATCTTCGATCCGGATGAAGATGTAAAGACGGTAACGGCGAAAACTAAGGATAATTGTATCCATAGAAAACTCAAGATTGACCATACATGGTACGCTAATGAAAGTGATCGTCTTAGTGAGATATACTTCGAGATAGATTCCTCCTTTAAGCTGGATGGGCATTCTTTCGAATTGAGTGAGACATATCCGGCCGACACCGATGATTACCTTTATGTCGTTGATAAGGGCGTTCTGATTACGGTGATCATAAAACTGCCTCACTCCAAGAGCACAGACAAGTGGGAGGCAAAAGGTCTGGGCGGTCATACCGGAATCGCAATCGGAAAAGAATTCTATGATTACGGCCCGGATATCTCCCGCTACTCCTCGGGAGGTGATCCGATCACCGGAGTGGAGGGGATTCCCTGGTGGGATAAAATTATCATGGATGATTCCGGAGGCAGCATCAAGAAATTATCGGATGTCGATCTATCTCACATCTTGAATTACGCATAGATACAAAAGCGTGTATTTGTCAGGCTTAAAATCTAAGGTAAAGGGAAAATCTTTTCACAGAAACATTTCCGGTCACTTTTATGTCGAAAGCATTCTCTGGATTACTCTCAGAAGCTCATCTATATCAAACGGCTTGGTAATATACTCATCGGCGTGAAGCAGCTCCTTGCCAATCAGCTTATCCCGAGCGGTATCGCGAGCCGTTAGCATAATGATGTTCTGCTTGATTTCATACTCCTGATCGCGTATCGCCTTGCAAACCTCCCATCCGTCGGTTTCCGGCATCATGATATCCAAAATGATCAGATCCACCTGATCCCCTTTGAGATAATCGAGAGCCTTTGCACCGTTTTCGACGGTCCGGACATCATAGCCTTCCGCGCTTAGATTGACCACAAGGAGTTTCCTGATCCCTTCATCATCATCCACCACGAGTATTTTCTTTTTCATAAATGCATATCCTTTCAGATAAAATCCCCTGGTTGCTAATCAGGCTGTTTGCGGCTCGGTTGGAACCGGCAGATTTATCCTGAAAGCCGCACCTTCCCCCGCAACTCCATCATACATGATCTCACCTCCGTGTGATTCAATTATCGCCTTTACGATAGTCAATCCAAGACCACTTCCGCCGGCTTTTGTCTTGCCTCTGAAGAATTTCTCAAATACCCTTTCCGCTTCCTCAGAAGCTATTCCGGGGCCGTTGTCGCTGATCCTGATGGAGATGTTCTCCTTTTGATATTCAACCGATAAATGTATTCTAACATTTTTCCCGCCATGCCTCACCGAGTTCTCAAGCAAATTATTGATCACCCGCCTCAGACGTTGCTCATCTACATAAATCTGAGGAATATCGTCCGGAATCCGGGTCGAGACATTCTCCGCCCAGGGAGAATGATCAACGGTTTGCTGTAAGAGAAAACCGATATCAGTCTGCTTGAGTGACAGGACGAAGTTCCCGCTTTCAATCTTTGAGATGTCCAGATACTCTTCTATCAGCGAGGCAAGATGTTTCCCTTCACTCTCGATTATCTGAGTGTATTCCTCACGCTGCTCCTTTGAGATTTGAACTCTCTGAAGGGTGCGGGCAAAACCGATGATGGAGGTCAGGGGAGTACGAAGCTCATGAGATACCATTGCGACAAACTCAGTCTTGAGAGTATCCAGTTCGCTGAGTCTTTTGTTCTTGTCGATCAGCTCGGCGGTTGCCGCGTCGATCTTGTCTTGCATATTCTGAGTCAGATCTTTTAACTCCCCAGCCATTGTCCCAAGCGCCTCTAACAGCTGCCCATAAGCATCGGAGGTTTTACCGAAAAAATTTACATTGAAGTCTCCGGTAGCGATCCTTTTTGCCGCATCGGTAGCCTGTCTCACCGGTCGTTCCATGAAGCCGGATACCATCCAGGCCATAATCGCAGCTGCCGCAAAAAGAAAAATGTCATAAGCAATTGCCCATCGAAGAGCTGTCGCGAAATCATCATATGTATTTGTAAGAGAATAAAGAATCTGAAGCTTATACCGCTCCCGGCTGGTTGTATGCATCGGAAAGGATTTGACATAAGTATCGCCCTTAAACCTGAAAATCTCCTCGGAGTCTTTGAGCAAAGGTTTTTTTCCGTACCCAGTGGAATCGGAGGAATAGACAATATGGCCGGTGCCGTCGATAACGTTTATTCTGATTATGTTGGTCTGGAGGGCGGAGGATGCCAATAATTCCTTTATTTTCCCCTCAGCCTTACGCTCGATTTTCTCTTCGACCTCATCGGTCAGCAGCTGACCGATCGAATTGAGGCGGTTCATCTCCCTCTCATAGGTCAAATCCATAATGATAGACATACGGTTCATGGTCATCAAGATAAGTATGGGGGTGATGACAATCAGTATTCCCATAACCAGGCGCAGTCTATAGCTCATCTTTGGAGTTCCTTTTGGCAACAGCCCTCAACCGGCTTAGCGGGGTATCCGGGGATGGACTGAATACTGATATTTTCGGTTATCGCACTGTACCCGCTCCCACGGCACACGGGTTGGAAAATTGCACTTAAACACGCTCGGATGCGAATTTTTGATGATAATACGTATCAGTATAGGTTTATGTTTTTCTTTTGGTATGCGTTGCATTTCGGCGCAAAAAAACAATCGTATCCCCCAAAAAAACGTTTTTCGGGACAAAGGGGAGGGAATAGCAGCGCATCAGGGGAGGTTGTCTTTTTTCCTATCCAAAATCTGCCGATTTAGAAGAACCAAATCACTCGGAGATTGTAAAATCGTATCCGGCTCGATCGCTTGACCAAATCCGTAGCCGGCGAATGCAAACGCATAACCGGCTCTCTTGGCAGACTGCTCATCACCCAGTGTATCGCCCACGTATATCGGATTTGCAAGATCGTGTTTCTCTCTAAGGTCCAACAGCATCTCTGGTTTTTCTTTATTGGAAATTCCATGACAGGTACTGTCCTTAAAGAACTTTCCGAGACCGGACAGATCGAAGAAAGTTTGAAGATACCAGTCTTTGCAATTACTGACCAGAAATAGATCGGCCTTACGAGAGAGGGCATCAAGGGTTTCGGAGACGTTTTCGTACAGAGTGCCGCCGGTTTCTTTTATCGCATACTCCTCATATTGGCACAGAACCGAAAACAGATTGTCATACTCCAGCAGCTCATCTGGAAACAAAATCTCGATGCATTGCGCAGTCGGCTTTCCGGTTACGCTTCTGATATCCTGAGCTGTTACACGCCTGTTAAGCTTTAGTGAGCGCAGTCCCTCATTCCAACCGATTGAACACGCCTCCGAGGCGTCCCATAATGTCCCGTCTAAATCAAATACAAAAGCATCGTACATTTTATCTTCTTTCAAAAATCTTCTTTATATAAGTCTTCATAACAAAAATCCATGGGCGTGCTGATCAGAAAATGCCCTTTTATTCCGGGGTTTAAAGTTTTAGCCCCTTTTGATTGGTTACCCATTTTCCAGCAAACCTATTGCGCCGAGGGCTATTCGTATATCAGCGGGTTCGCGAACATGCACGGCGTGTAATCCCGAAGCTTTTGCACCTGTAACATTTTCGGGCGAATCGTCAAAGAACAAAGTTGAAGTCGCAGAAATCCCGGTTGCCTCGGCGACAGCTTCAAATGCCGCACGTTCCGGTTTTCTCAATCCCATTTCCGAGGACACAAATATGTGTTGGAATACTTCGACCACTTCCGGGTATTTCTCCATCCAGGCTGCTTGATGAGCTGCATTAGTATTCGTAAAAGCATAACAGGGAATTTTTTTGTTTACGCAACGGATTAGGTCAAGGCTTTGGGCTATCACACCAAGATATATAGAGTTCCAACCTGCCATCATCACTTTGTCGTCCGCTCGGATCTTAAGAATGCCTCGAAGGTAATCAAAATACGTTTGAGCCTCCATTTGGCCGCGTTCGTGTTTTTGGTAAGCCTCATCCATTGTAAATAGTCGACGGATATCCTCCAAAGGCAACAGGGAGTGACTCGCCCAACTTTGCAACGCCAGATCGAGATCGAAATCGATCACCACACCTCCCAGATCAAAGAGCAAGACTTGAATATCTCTTCCTTTTGTTAAGTCACTAAGAGTCTTCATATTTTTCCGGTTGTCTGATGATTATTGCTGCCGAGCTGCTTCTAATGAGACAGATGCTTTAAAATACGCATATTCTAATTCAGATGACAATGGAAGATAAGTATTTTAGGCAGTTTCGATACTATTTGCTTCGCAATCGTTCACTCTTGAGAAAGCCGAATTAATCTAGAACGGAAGGCCAATGCTGAAATGCCATCTTCCGCCCAGATCCGTATCGCCGTCCAGTTTTATGCCGTAGTCCAGCCGAAAAAATCCTACCGGCAGCTCAGCGCGGATGCCCAGTCCTGTTGAATACTTA
>CAZPHU010000188.1:0-4992 GCA_964586285.1 uncultured Fibrobacterota bacterium
GGGAAGATTTACCCGAACCGCTGACACCGGTAAAGACCACCAGCTTGTGTTTCGGAATTTGGATATCGATGTTTTTGAGGTTGTTGGTGTGAGCGTTATGGACGGAAACGAATTCCTTAGACATCGGCTGCTCCTTTACTAAAACAAAAAACAGGAAATGGGTGCTTCGAAAGCCTTTCTCTAAGCTCTGGAACGTAAAAATCGTACCTGCGGTGGGCATTATGATTGTAAAAAACAGACAAAGCGAAGTTTTTCCCTGAAGACAACAGCTTAGACTATCCAACAAATAGAAGTAATAACCAATACGACTCTTAGACACTATTCGGCCTGGTGTATCAGATCTTGTATGAGCCGCCCGGCGACCAGAACCGGGCGCAGTTGACCGAGAGGGTGGAGCAAACCACATCGTTATCCACGCGTATCGAACATCAGCTTCCGTCTTTTTGCATGATCTGTTCGACTCGGTTTTCTATTCCCGTGCCATCTTGTCGTTTAGCTGAATGAATCGCTCGGAGAGGTTTTGGATCATGCGCCCGACCCAGGGGCTTAGTTTCTCAAGTTCGGCATCAATATCCGCGCGGTGCATGATTCTGATGGTTGTCGGCTCGAGTGTAGTCACAGTGGCTGTGCGGGGTCTGTTGGTGAATACGGCCAGCTCTCCAACCACCTCACCTTCCCCCAGCACCGCGAGCACCTTTTTGCGCCCATCAACCATCTTGGATATTTCCACACTGCCTCTAAGAATAGTAAAAGAGCAAGTCCCGATATCCCCCTCACGGCAGATTACCTTACCCCTGTCTATCGTACGCGTAACAAATGCCTGTCCGGAGCTGCTTAATGCATCAATATCGCGCATGACCTCATGAAAAGACATGTATCGATTTTCGACATCCTTCTCAAGCATCTTCATGCATATTTGAGACAGTTTTCGAGGTATCTCACGATTGACACTATCAGGTGCGGCGGGGCTAAACCCGCAAATCTTGCCTATAACCTCCTCTGTCGTGCCTGCGGGAAACGGATGCCTGCCTGTAAGCATCTCATATAAGATTATCCCCAGGGAGAAGATGTCGGAGGAGGGGGTTAGTCGATCGCGGCTTAAGCGGGTTTGCTCCGGAGACATATAGCTTGGAGTCCCAACGATGAATCCATCCTGCTGCACCTCTTCTATCAAAAGTTTATCCGCCAGATTGCGCAGCTGATGAACATACCTTCTGAAAGGCCCAAGATCATAAAACCGGGCGTTACCCCAATCCATGATCACCACCTCACCATAGCTGCCGATCATGATATTGTCCGGTTTAAGATCCAGGTGTATGACACCTCTGTCATGAACATAGGCCAGTGTCTCGCACAATTTCTCGAATATATCCATATAGCGGGCAAGGTTGGTGACCAAACTCCCCTGTCCCTCCCGCTCCGAATAATAAAGGATTTCCGACAGAGACTTACCCTCGATCAGCTTCATCGTATAACAGGGCGTACCGTCATCCCGCAAATAGGCATCGTAGATGGATACCACCCCCGGATGATCCAGATAGCCTGTAAGGCGCGCCTCGGTCAGAAAAGACTGCACAAGATAATAATCCTTAAGACTCTGCTCCTTAAGTTCCTTCACCGCCACTATTCGGTTGAGATTTAGATCGAATGAACCGCAAACCTTGGCCCGGCCCCCCTCACCTATTAGGGAAAGCGGGTGATATCGACAGCTGTTCTTGAACTTCTCCAGAAGCGTATCGATTGGGGAATTCACATCCCTGCCACGATCGTTTTTACCCTGGGATCTCTTTTTCCTGTGAAAAAAAACCACGGAAACTCAAATATCCTCTCAAACAAATAATTACCGAATTGACCCGTTATTGCAAGTGTACCGTTTCGTAGAGGACTTGTCGATATTTCAGGTAACTATCGGCGCGCTTTGGGTCAGATTTTGTGAATCGAAGAAGAAGAGAATGCCCGAATCGAATGTGATTCTGATTCCTTCCCCCACTCGCTCCACCTCTGCATTCTAGAGCCTTTCCTCCGGCTCTGCGCTGCGCGAAATCGATCTCTTCACGACAGGATTTCACCTCCCACTCCGATCCCTGACTAAATGGGCAGCACCGCAGCAGTAAGCGTACGGCTTTCAAATCATAGATATGGACATTTCAAGATGAAAAACATAATCCGTCATTTTTTAACCGATGAGTTAAAAATGAATACCTTGATTTCAGATTGTTTATCACAAATTCAGTGCATTGTCTGAAATATGCTTTTTCTTTGCGGGTATATCGATTGTAGAAATAAATAGTGTAGGTGTTACCTGACTTCGATAGAAAGAAAGATGAATACAGATGACAGTACAGGGGAAGAACATATCGGGGAGATAATCCGATATGCATATTGCAAAGACGTTCAAGATATCTCAGGCTGAAGCATGAATGTTCCGCCCACTGAGGCGCGGAGGTTCACTGTCAAAAAAATACCTTGCGACACTTATTTCTACCGCGAGGTAAACATCAACATACATGGCGGCTGTTGTCCACGTTCTATTTGGCGAATCCCCGAAAATATCGTCGGTGTTTGGATGTTAACTCTTTCACGATAATAATGTATAACCCAGTGCCCAGTTTTGTTTCCGCAAAGGATACCCCGATGTTTGAATGCTGCGGTTTAAAAGTTTTTCCGTTCACGATACATTTTCCCTGCAGGGTATACACTGATAACTGCAGGGGCCGGGTGCTTGACGGTATACCTTGAAAAGTAACCATGTCACGTCTGAGTTTGACCGATATATCAGCTTTCATAAAAGGTGAACGGCTTGACTTGATATCGGTATCCTTAACTTTGACATTCCACAAAACACTGTCGGACATAACCGCTTTCGCCGACGGGTTACGGGCAAGGGTAGTCGTATCTGCGGCAACTGCTTTAACAACATATGTACCCGATTCCAGAGAGAACGCATCCAGTGACAGGGCCTCTCCCTTATGTACCTCTTCACCATCAACAAACCAGGTGACGGTAATGGTATTCGGGTCGAGATTGTAAGAGGCTACCGAGAGTGTGTTCGTATCTTCAGGGTAGTTTACAACCGGCTCTTGCGGAAAGCTCTCTTTTATCGGGGAAATGCGTGAGTAGAACTGTACAATATGTGCCTCTATACAAACTTCACAGAACGGCATGCCGAGTGCACGCATTTTACATCCGTATTTTGGCCGGTACCATCCTTTTGGTTGGTACATTGCACCTTCAAAAAGTCCGACAACGTCCTTATAATCGGCAGTTTCCGGTGTTGGTAGTGGAGTTTCCGCAAGGATCCAGCTTTTCCAGGGAATCTCTTCACGTTTGGTCTTAGCGGTAACATTGTACTTTTCGGATGGTCTTAAAGCGTACAGGGTTTCGTATTCATCGCCAAGAAGCGCGAATGAATGACCCGTTTCGTGAAAAAAGAGATCCGTTGAACTCTCGCTTACAGTTACAACGGTAATCGCACCGCCTGAACCTCCATACCTTGAATCATTGACAATAAGACTGACGATGTCATAATCGGGTACATGTTCTGCAAGCAGGTCGTATGCGGCGATTTTATTAGAAAAGTCGACCAGCTGTGGGTGGGTGGTGCTGAAGGCAGCATCGAAGTAAGTGTCTTTCTCAATATTCTCATTAGGGTGGTCGGCACCGGAATCTGCAGAGGGCACGAAAATACTCCAGACATTGAAGAAGGATGCATATTTTTTGTAGGGAACATTCATCAGTACTTCAGCAGTAATGTTGGTTACATGGTCGACAAACTGTTGTTCCCGGTTTTGCGGATAGGCTTCGGCAAGCATAACAATATTTAAAAGGGCAGTATTGGAGCTGTCTCCATGAATGAGTCGCAGCGTTCCTTCCGCCAATAACGTACTTACGCCAAAGAAAATAAACAGGATAGAAGTCATTTGTCGATAAGAATGCTTCAAAATCACTCCCCGGTATCGGGGTTTAAAGGAAAGCGGGCAATCAGCGTGTCTTTGAGTTGCGCATTGCAAATGGCATTTGCCAAAGGAGTATTCGATTGAGGATTTACTGAATAAAAAGAGATGTTTTTCATCGAATCCCGGTAGGGTACTTTAATAATAAAGATCTCTTCCGTTTGTTCGCTGACGCCTCCCTGCAGTTTACCCTCATCTCCGATATAATCAAACGGTATTTTTCCAGGTTTTTCGACCAGACGTGAGAGGAGTGTGATATTTTGAGCCGCAGTAATTTCAAAGTACAGATCACCATTGTTTTCAGCCCTGTACGGTTTGAGTTCCCCGTTTACCACTTTTGTTTTTTCAAGAGTCAACACATCGTTTTTCAGCCGCATATAAATAAAAAGTATTTTTGACTGTTTTTGGGGTTGAGCCGCACTATCGGAATACAGAAGGATTCCGGCAACTGTTAAGGTGATAATAAACATGCAAAATTTCGGCATCATCTCACGTCTCCTCGATGTATCTGCTTTTATTATATGCCTGTCGGAAGCGCACTGCTTTTTTTTACTTTGTATATGCTCCCTGGTGATCGCTGTTTAGGTGCTGCGCACTCACCTGTCTGTCAGTTTTTTACATAGTGCCGCGATGCTTTTTTCCTTTCATACGGTCTCCCCAACGTTTCGTTGGCATCTCAGCCTCCCCTTATACGGCCACAGATAAACCGTACACTGTCGGAATGTGCGGAACAAGCCGTCGAAGGCTTCAGAGACACAATGCGGCAACGAATCCTTAATATAAATGCGGGAACACACACATATATTATATATGGGAACACGCATCACTCCGGGTTTCAACGGATCTGATATTGGGCGTGAGTTTTTCAGAGCTGAAAGTCGCACGGATTCTGGTTGAAGCAGCCTCAAACAAGGTTGAAGCAGTTCCAAAGCATTGCCGATCAGTCTTGCGGATTGACCAATTTTACCCGGCACTGACCACTCCAGTTTCGGAGCAGGCGAGTTTGCCTGCCCGATATGCTCCCTCCCGGAGGTCTGAA
>CAZPHU010000189.1:0-4878 GCA_964586285.1 uncultured Fibrobacterota bacterium
TATCAACCAACCAGCAAGGAATAAATTAAGGGGGTTATGTATGGCAAGAGTGTATAATTTTTCGGCCGGGCCTGCTACGCTGCCGTTACCGGTTCTTGAAAAAGCCGCCGGTGAGATGACCGACTATAATGGAACAGGCATGTCTGTGATGGAGATGAGCCATCGCTCGCCGGCATTCAAGGACATAATCGATTCGGCCGAAGCTACGCTTCGGAAACTGATGAAGATTCCCGATAACTACAAGGTGCTGTTTCTTCAGGGCGGCGCATCCAGTCAGTTTGCCATGGTTGCCATGAACCTTATAGGGCGTACTGGAAAGGCGGACTATATCAACACCGGGGCGTGGTCCAAGAAAGCGATTGCGGAAGGAAAACGATATGGGCAGGTGAATGTAGTCGCAAGCAGCGAGGACAAGACATTTAACTATATCCCGGATATTACCGCCGATATGTTTGATCCGCAGGCCTCTTATGTGCACATAACAAGCAATAACACGATTTACGGTACAAGATACACTCAGTTTCCGCAAACCGGGGATGTTCCACTGGTAGCCGACATGTCTTCCAATATTCTTTCGGAGGAATTTGATATCACAAGGTTCGGAATTGTATATGCGGGTGCTCAGAAAAATATCGGTCCGGCCGGTGTAACGATCGTGATTATTCGTGAGGATCTGGTGGGTTCGGCGCTTGATTTTACACCGACCATGATGAATTACAAGACTCATATAGAAAACGAATCCATGTTCAACACACCGCCTACCTATGCAATCTATATTGCCAAGCTGGTTTTCGACTGGCTTGAGCAGAAGGGCGGGGTAGCCGCGATGGAGCAGATAAACAAGGAAAAAGCTTCGCTTTTGTACGATTTTCTGGATGATTCCGATCTGTTTACCGGTACGGCCCGCAAGCAGGATCGCTCGATTATGAATGTTCCTTTCGTACTGCCAAACGATGAGCTAAACGCCCTGTTCATTAAGCAGGCCGCTCAACAGGGGCTGGTCACACTCAAGGGGCACCGAAGTGTAGGCGGGATGCGGGCAAGCATCTATAATGCCATGCCGGTAGAGGGTGTAAAGAAACTGGTCACATTCATGAAAAACTTTGAAAACGAACACAAGTAGCCGGGAGGAAATCAATGAACAAGATACAGACTCTGAATAAAATCAGCACCAGGGGACTGGAGCTTTTCCCGAGAGACAACTATGAGATAGCGTCCGAGTTTCAGATGCCCGACGGTATACTGGTGCGCAGCGCAAAGATGCACGACATGGAAATACCTTCCTCGGTAAAGGCGATCGCCCGCGCCGGGGCAGGAGTGAACAATATTCCCATAGACAAATGTACCGACAGGGGAATAATCGTTTTCAATACCCCCGGAGCTAATGCTAACGGTGTTAAGGAACTTGTCCTGGCAGGAATGTTTTTGGCTTCTCGAAACATTCTGACTGCGGTAGAATGGGTAAAAGGAATTGCGGGAAATGGGGATCAGGTGCCTCAAATGGTAGAGAAGGGCAAATCTCAGTTTGTCGGCCCCGAGCTTGCCGGTAAGAAGTTGGGTGTGATCGGTCTGGGTGCTATCGGGGTCATGGTAGCAAATGCCGCCGAGTCGCTTGGGATGCAGGTGACCGGATACGATCCGTTTATTTCAGTGGAAGCGGCCTGGGGCCTGTCTCAGACGGTAAAAAGAGCGGTTGGCTTGGACAGCCTGATTGCCGAATCCGACTACATCACGATTCATGTGCCTCTGAGTGATAAAACAAAGGGTATGATCGATGCTGGTAAGTTTGCGTTGATGAAAGATGGCGTGCGGCTTCTGAACCTGGCCAGAGGGGGGCTTGTTAATAACAGGGACCTGAAGGATGCGGTTGAAAAAGGAACTATCGCTGCGTATGTTACCGATTTTCCGGATGACGAGCTGCTTAGCCTGGATAAAGTGATTCCGCTTCCTCACCTTGGAGCATCGACCCCGGAAGCGGAGGAGAACTGCGCGGTGATGGCGGTTAATCAGATGCGGGCTTTTCTGGAGAATGGAAATCTGCGCAACTCGGTTAATTTTCCCGATTGTGAGATGCCCAGAAGCGCTGAGTCACGTCTGATTGTTGCCAATCGAAACATACCCAATATGGTAGGGCAGATTACCGCTGTTTTAGCCGAACAGTCGATCAATATTGCCGATATGATCAATAAACATCGTAACGAACTTGCATATAATATCATTGATGTGGATGGGGAAATCGGTGAGGACGTCGCCCAAAAGATTCGCGGGATCGAGGGCGTTCTGATGGCACGAGTGATCAGCTGAACGATTCTACAGCTTTATTCGTACTGATAAAAGTGGCGCGGAGTTTTGAAACTCCGTGCCGTTTTCTATTTTGTTATGCCTTTGAAATCTGATGGGGATATCGAAAACGCGATAGAATGCGAACGAACTCTCCCTTTACTTTTTTAGTTTGGAGTTATTTACATGAGCAATGAGTCCGAAAAAATCATCTATTCGATGGTTGGTGTAAGTAAATATTACGGTCAGAAAGCTGTTCTGAAAGATATTTACCTTTCCTACTTCTACGGGGCTAAAATCGGTGTTCTGGGGCTGAATGGTTCGGGAAAGAGTTCGCTTTTAAAGATTTTGGCCGGAGTCGATACAAACATCGACGGAAAAACGGTAATATCGCCCGGATATACCGTGGGGTATCTGGAACAGGAGCCTCTTATCGATGAAACGCGCACGGTCAGGGAAGTGGTGGAAGAGGCAGCCTCCGAGACGATAGCGCTTCTAAAGGAATTTGAACAGATAAACGAACGTTTTGCCGAGCCGATGTCCGATGATGAGATGAACAAACTGATAGAACGTCAGGGCGAGGTGCAGGAAAAACTCGATGCATCGGGAGCGTGGGATCTGGACAGCCGCCTGGATATGGCCATGGATGCTCTTCGCTGTCCTCCGGGGGAGATGGAGGTGAGCCTTCTTTCCGGTGGAGAGAGACGCCGGGTTGCGCTCTGTCGTTTGCTTCTTCAGAAGCCGGACATCCTCCTGCTGGACGAGCCCACAAACCATCTCGATGCCCAGACAGTCGCATGGCTTGAGCAGCACCTGAAGAGGTATGAAGGGACAGTGATCGCGGTCACTCACGATCGCTATTTCCTTGACAATGTGGCAGGCTGGATACTGGAGCTTGATCGTGGGCAGGGCATTCCCTGGAAAGGAAACTATTCTTCATGGCTGGAACAGAAACAAAACCGTCTGGCACAGGAAGAGAAGAAGGAAACTGAGCGTCAAAAAACACTTGAGCGCGAGCTGGAGTGGATTCGTATGAGTCCAAAGGGCCGTCATGCGAAATCAAAGGCACGAATCAGTGCATATGAGCAGCTTTTGAATCAGACCAACGAGAAACACTCAAAGGATCTGGAGATATACATACCACCCGGCCCCCGTCTTGGAAGCGCGGTTATAGAGGCAGAAAACGTATCCAAAGGCTACGGGGATCGCATACTTTTTGAAAACTTATCCTTTAAACTGCCGCCCGGAGGAATCGTAGGAGTGATAGGTCCCAACGGCGCCGGAAAAACGACTCTTTTCAATCTGATTACCGGACAGGAAAAACCCGACGGCGGGACCTTCAAAATAGGAGAAACCGTAAAGCTTGCATATGTGGATCAGACCCGGGACTCTCTCGATCCGTCAAAAACAATCTGGGAGACCATTTCCGATGGAAAAGATACTGTCATGCTTGGTAATCGGGAAATCAATTCCCGCGCGTACGTAGCACGGTTTAATTTCTCCGGCTCCGATCAGCAAAAGAACGTTTCGCTGCTTTCGGGGGGAGAGAGAAACCGGGTTCATCTGGGCTGCATGCTTAAAGAGGGCGCAAATGTGATTCTTCTCGATGAGCCTACAAACGATTTGGATGTAAATACCATGCGTGCTCTGGAGGAGGCTTTAGAGCAGTTTGCCGGATGCGCCGTGATTATCAGCCATGATCGCTGGTTTCTGGATCGGATCGCCACGCATATTTTGGCGTTTGAAGGCGACAGCAAAGTGGTTTGGTTTGACGGCAACTATACTGAGTATGAAGAGAACCTTCGCAAACGTGTCGGTGATGAAGCCACCCAGCCGCATCGCATCAAGTATCGTCATTTGACGCGTGATTAAATCTACCTGGACTGCGCGAATCTCTGCCGGGGATTCGCGCAATATGTGAGACATCGTAATATGTGAGACAAGAGGATTACAGCAATCCCCGGGAATCCCTCATAGGTAATCCACACGATTACCTCAACCACTTTCCCTCAAGTGATTGCATGAATCATCCACTCAGAAACCGTTGAGTTCAGGTAGAATTAAAGTATAAGCCGATTAGGGACCGGGTATTGCGGTCCTAATCGGAATATCAATCAAGTGGGCGAATAACGCACCCGAACTCTTGCGAGAATTTATCAAGCCGATTCGGGGAAAAGATTGTAATCACAACCAAAGATTCAAACTGCTGCAATCTATCCGCCGGTGTGTCTTTGTTTACCCTCCTGCCGGACTACATGAAACGTCTTGCGATTTTTTTCTTCAGCTGTTTCTTACCGGAAATAATCACCTTCAGGGCTGAATCAAAAAAAGACGGGTTTTGTGATCAAAATCACTATCGCATTGCCGTAAGAGATTTATATTTCAGGTATACAAATTTAATTCGCTGAAAGCTGAACATAGCTATAATCCGGCAGGGATCAAAAAATCTTTTTTGAATGCTGCCGGGCTTATCTGTCATTCCTGAACGTTCGAGAATAATATAGAAGGGAAGATAGCTTACATGGCTCCAACAATTCGTTACTTTCTAATCCTTGTTGCACTTCTCGTCCCAATTTCCGTGTTGGCGCGGGAGAAGAT
>CAZPHU010000190.1:0-4787 GCA_964586285.1 uncultured Fibrobacterota bacterium
CTTGCGGCAGTATCGAAGCGTCTTGTTTACCAGATCCAGCGTATTGGCGGGTATACGAATCGTCTTGGCCTTGTCGTTGATCGCCCTGGAGATCGCCTGACGTATCCACCAGGTGGCATAGGTGCTGAACTTGTACCCCTTGCGGTAATCGAAATTCTCCACCGCCTTGATAAGCCCCCGGTTACCTTCCTGAATCAAATCGATAATCTCCATTCCCTTGAGCATGTACTTCTTGGCGATACTTACCACCAGACGAACATTGGCCTCTATTATCGCGCACTTGGCCTGATCGCGCATCTCTTCCCAATACCTGAAATCTTCCAGATGTTTGCCGATCGGCTTGCTCTCGTAATGCTGTTTATACTTTTCCAGAATGTGCTGAATCTGCTTGGGATTGAGCTTCAATTCCCTGCAAAGCTCTACTACAGCCAACTGCATACCGTCCAGCTTCTCGGTTTCATTCTCCTTCAGCTCCTTATCATCGATCGATTTGATACTCTCCTTAACCTCTAAAGCCGCCGTATTCTTGCGCCTTATCTGAGAGATCGCCCGAAGGAACTGCTTTCTAAGATTTTCGTAATCTTCCTCGGTCTCGTACTGCTCTTCCTCGATCTGAAAAACATCCATGCACTCCAGCTCATTTGACTTAAGCTCCTCACCTATGCGAAACAGGCTGTCCATGGCTATCTGCGAACGAAACGCCATCTCAAAGAGCTTGCTGTTGGCATACTCCATCTGGCGCGCATACTGCGCCTCCTGTCCACGCGACAGCAGCGGTACACGCCCCACCGTATTGAGATACACCCACGTCGGGTCGGAGTAGCGCGCCGCCTGGCCCTTCTGAGATACCGTTCCTTTCCTGGCACGACGCTGGGCCGCCTGTACACGACGATCCCGAACAAAAGTATTGACCGGGATATCCTGATCACGAAGCATCTTTTCAAGCTGTTCGTGTTCTTGGGCACTTACAGCCAACTCTTTAATTTGAATTTCGGAGACAAATCCCTGAAGGGCACCGAGCTTCTTTAGCCGTTGGGCTTTCTTTTCAAAAGGCAGAGTCTGAGCTTGTTCTTTTTTTACCATCCGGTTTCCAGCTCTTTCAGATCCAAGGAGATCTTTTTCTGATGTTCAAGGAGAAGTTGTTTCTTTTGGAGATCACTTTCATTTTTCAGCTGCGCCGTGATCGAGCGCATGCGTGACTTTAAATGCTTTTTTTGTAGTTTATTCAAGGTATGCTGAAGTTCTTTTTCCGCGTTATCGGCACGCCTCAGTTCATCCATCGATATATGGGACAGAACCTGTCGGGCGTCTTCATCGGAAATATGATTTAGTATACTCGCAAGTGTATTATCCGAGTTGTAGGCAGTAAGGATAGAGTAATATAAATTTGCGGAAAACCTGTCCGTAAGGGTTTGGGGAGAAATCCGCTCCATCGCGACCTCTACCAGTGAGGGATTTTGCAATAGTATCAGTATGAAATTTCCCTCGATTGTGGTCAGATAACGCCTCACATTGAAGGGCTGCTTTTGCGGCTGTTGAGGCTCCTGCGATACCTGGCGGCCGACAGGCTGACGGTTACCTCTTGCGGCTGCCTTGTAAACAAGCTGCTCCGATACCCTCAAGCGCTCCGCTACCGTTTTGATATACTCGGCTTTAACTATCGAATCGGTTGTGGCGTCCAGAAGCGGTTTGACCTCTTTGACTATCTGGGATTTGCCCTGTGGTGTGCCGATATCGTGCTTCTGTATCAAATCCTCAAGCACGAAAAGGAAACCGCCGAGTGCCTTTTCTGCGGCCAAAATGAAATCATCCGGGCCAAACTGCCTGACATAGGAGTCGGGGTCGTGTTCGGCCGGAAGCAGCATTACCCGCACGTCCAGATTCATGGGGCTAAGCACATGCACCGCACGAATAGCCGCCCTGCGCCCCGCCCCGTCACCGTCAAAGACAAGAATTATCCGTTTGGCAAACCGGCGCATCAGTTGACCGTGCTGCTCTGTAAGGGCGGTACCGGATGTGGCCACGCAGTTGCGAATGCCCGCCTGATACAGCGACAACAGATCCATATACCCTTCCACGACCAGCAATGTGGCGCTTTGCTTTACCGCCTGACGAGCGGTGTGCATGCCGTAGAGGATTTTGCTCTTGTTGTAAAGATCGGTCTCGGGAGAGTTGAGGTACTTTGGCTGAGTGTCATTGTCCATGGCCCGTCCGCCGAAAGCAATGGGCCGGCCGGCGATATCGAAAATGGGAAACATGATTCTGTCGCGAAAGCGATCGTAGGGCTGAGCCCCTTGGCTCTTTTCCACCGCCAGTCCGCAGGAGACCAGACTCTTTGCAGGCACCGAGCGATCGGTCATAAACGATAGAAGGTTGCGCCATCCCGCCGGGGCGTATCCGAGCTGGAAATCGCGGGCGGTCTCTCCGCTTATTCCCCTCTTTTTGAAATAGGCTATAGCCTCGGGACTCTTGCGAAGGCAATCAAAGTAAAAACGGGCGGAGAGTTTATGGATAGAGAGAAGTTCGGGTTTTGAGAGCCGATCGCCGGATTTTTGCTGTTGTCCGCCGCCGCCGGAATCGGCCGCGGTAAGCTTCACTCCGGTCTCCTCGGCGGCCATGCGGATCACCTCTTTAAACCCCACCCCCTCGATTTCCATCAAAAATCCGAAAACGTCTCCCCCTTTACCGCATCCGAAACAGTGATAAATGCCCCTGGCGGGGTTTACCATGAAAGAGGGTGTCTTTTCCTTATGGAAAGGACACAGTCCCTTGTAATTTTGCCCGGAGGCTTTCAAAGAGACATACCGCCCCACCACCTCGACGATGTCGAGTCGGTTTCGAATCTCTTCTTTTATCTGCTGAGAATCGTCTGTCACGGATATCATCGGTTAAAAACGCTCACGGTTCATCCGGCCAAACCGGAAAAGACTGATATACAATTAATTATCATAGCTGTGATGATAAAGTATATCTTAAATTCAGGAAAATTCAAACTTTTTAATCGTTTCAACATCAATAACGAAATTCGTCCGGTTTATATTGCGCTCATATATCAATTTTCATCTGAAACGAAACTTTGACGCACGAGCAATAAAAATAAACAATGCTATGACTGCGCAAATCACATTAATCGCTTAAACTACTACACGGTTTTTCGCCGGAAAAACGCAGGCTCTCCTTTAAAATAATGTATCACAGCTTCTTTTTCATATTTTGAGCGCTTTTGGGGTAGGCTTATACGATAAAAAATGAAAACCGGAAATCGGTTTTCCTGTTTTACCGCCACTGCTAAACGATTGCGGTAGAAAGCGGGTGTATCAATATGCGCTTGGGCTGTTTCGGGTTTATATTAGTATAGGATGCCTTTTGTTTTTCCCAAACGAAAATGCAATTTATATATTCTCATTTACCCGGAATCTAATGGAGAGGGAGTGATGAATGGTTTTTGGTGAACAGATAAATATCAACACCAGTGGATTTTCCGATATAAAGGATATTACTCAGGATGTTAGCCGCCTTGTTCACAAATCCGGTATTCAAAACGGTATCGTGTGTGTGTGCGCGATCGGATCGACCGCATCGGTAACTACAATAGAGTATGAGCCGGCGCTGGTGGAAGATTTTCGGGATCAGCTGGAAGCGTTTGCCCCGCACACCATGCACTCACGCCACTCACAAACCTGGGGAGACGACAACGGTTTCTCCCACATTCGGGCATCGTTTATGGGACCGTCGACATCTCTTGCGATCAGGGGCGGGGAGATTCTTCTGGGTACCTGGCAGCAGATAATAGTGGTAGATCATGATAATCGTCCCCGGCAACGGAAGGTTTTCGTTCAGGTTGTCGGAGAATAAAAAAAGTTTTATGCAAGTTGCGCCTTTTATACCTAATTTTCAGGAGGGATTTATGTCTCGATTTTGTCTCAAAGCAGTGCTCTTAACCTGCATTGCGGCTTCACTAAGTTTTGCCCAAAACGCTCGTATAGATGCCATGGGCGGAGTTACCGTAATCGATGATATCAGCAATGTTATCGGCGCACCGGCCGATATCAATGACTACAAGGATGTTGTACAGGCGACCGGTTCGGGAAGTGGTGCAGCCAGTTTTTTCCGTCCCTTTATCGGTATAAAATCGCTTGGAGATGTATTAAGCCTCGGTGTTCTTGGCAACAGACCGCTTATGCTCGACAATACTTTTTATACGGAAGCAAGACGCTGGGTTAATGAAAACGCTACTTATGCTCCAGATATCAACAGTGTCCCGTCACTGCCTCACCTTTTGCTTGGGCTGGATCTAGACGTTCTTACCTTAGGTTTTGATGTTTTCCTTGAATATGCACGTACAAAATATCTGCAAGATTCAGATGGTGACGAAACGATGGAAAAGGGACGCGTAAGCAACTTTGGCATTATTACAAGTGCTAATATCGATTTGGGAGGAGATATGTTGCTTTCTCCCGTATTTGGACTTAGCTTTCCGAGGATAAGCAAGATTACAGATACTGAGGGCGACGACACAGAGGCGGATTCCGAGAATGGACTCTACATCACCGCAGGTACCGAGTTTGGAATGCGTCTTTTTGACGCGTCCTGGTTCGTGGGTCTTTTCTGGAGCATGCAACGCTTCATGTTCAACGAAGATGTAGGCGATACCGAATCACCTCAGTACAGCATTAATAACCTTGATGGGTATGTGGGTTTTTCTTCCACGATAATGAACAACCTTCTTCTCGCCGGTGAATATGCGTTGGGTCTGGAATGCTCCGCCACTGAAGAGGAGGATCCCG
>CAZPHU010000191.1:0-4767 GCA_964586285.1 uncultured Fibrobacterota bacterium
CAGGAGATGCAGGCTTTTTCCTATTCCGTATCCCACGACCTTCGCGCACCGCTTCGGGCGATAAAAGCCTTCAGCGAAATGCTTGAGGAGGACTATGGCGAGCGCCTGCAGGGGGATGCCCGGATGTATATGGAGCATATCATCGGCGGGGCGGATAGAATGGAGCGTCTCATCGATGATATGCTGGTGCTTTCACGGGTATCACGCCATGAGATTGAACCGTTGAGCGTTAACATGAGCACCATTGCCACTGATATCATAAAGGAGCTTAATAAGGCGGAGCCGCAGCGGGTCGTGCAGGTGCAAATCGATTCGGACATGATTGTGCATGCGGATAAGGGCATGGTGAGGATAATTCTTGAAAACCTTCTGGGCAATGCATGGAAATACACATCCAAAAAGCCCTCGGCTCAAATCCACTTCGGCAGAGATCAGAAAAAGGGGAGAGAGGTTTTTTTTGTGCGTGACAACGGGGCCGGTTTTGACATGAGCAAGGTAGGTGAAATCTTCAAGCCTTTCAAGCGCCTGCACACCGAGAGTGAGTTCGGCGGCACGGGGGTGGGGCTGGCTACCGTCGAAAAGGCGATCCGTCGAAGCGGTGGGGAAATCTGGGCGGAGAGCGAAGTCGGCGAGGGGACTACGTTTTATTTTCGTTTATAAACGGGTAGAAATTGGGGAAATCTAGTCAACAGCTTCCTCAATTTTTTTTTAATACACAAAAAAAAAGTGGCTGTTTGGGCGGCGGTAATTAGATTAGTATAAAGGTACTCTATTATCCCTTTATCCGGAGCATCATATGTCGCCAAATATCCTTCTAGTCGATGATGATCGCATTCAGTTGGAGATCATGTCTTGTATTCTAAACGAGGCCGCTTTTGAAAACCTGATCGTTTGTGATTCCCCGGTAAAGGCACTTGATTATGCACGAGCAACTCGCCCCGATTTGCTAATCGCCGATTACATGATGCCCGTTTATACCGGAACGGAGCTTCTGAGCATGCTCTTATGCCGCTATCCCGACTTGCCCGCGATAATCATAACGGGCATGGATGAACATCTATGTAGTTCCGAAGGAATTTTTGTCATCCGCAAAGGCATGTCGAATTTTTTCGGGCAACTGGTTTCTCAGGTCACAAAAACACTTTCAAAAATTAAAATAAAAGGTTGATAGGGCTTTTCTTCTCTTGTTTCCTTTATCCCTGAGGTTTGCGATATCCCGGCACCGGTACAGCGCGATTTGTTCAACCTCAATGATATTTTGGAAAAATGGTTCGAATCCTGAAGAAGCTTGAGTGCAGTCTCACAATAATGTGCGGTGGAATCGAAAATAGTCTTATCGTATTTGATTTCAGCTTTTGAAACGAGATAAAAGCCGGGTCAATAACCCCGAATTCTTCAAACCTTTGTCTTTGATTGCCGATTTGCTGCCCAGAAGGTACTCCTGCAAAATAGTCTCCGGCTTTTCCCTGGTCAGCCCCGCATGTGCATCCTCAAGACAATCCACGATGGTATCGACAGATTGGATTCGGCTTCTCAGGTTGGGTTTTAGCGAATGATTTACTATCGTAAGCAGCCGTTTGGGTATACGGTTTCTTAAATCACCCATCGGTATAAACGAGTTGGCTTGTCTGGCACGGATAAGCTCCATCACCGTGGCCTGCGGAAACAGCTTGACTCCGGTTATCATCTCGTAGATCACCGCCCCCAGAGAATAAACGTCGGTGCGTGTATCCAAGTCTCTGGAGCGCATCTGCTCGGGAGACATATACCCCAGTGTACCGACAATATCGTTTGCAAGAGTGTTGCTGGATATGCTGGGGGGACGTGCAATCCCAAAGTCCGTTACCTTAACATCACCCCGGGTAGTAGATACCAGTATATTGGCAGGCTTTATGTCTCTATGCATGATACTGGAGTAGGTTTTTCCATAGATCGTGTAATCCTGACTGTGCGCATGGGCGATTCCTCGCGCGCACAAAAGTCCAAGAGCGGTCACGAGCTCGAAGGGGAGTGCTTTTTGTCGAGCTATCAATTTGCCCAGATCCATCCCCTCAACATACTCCATTTCCAGATATGGCTGCCCCATGAACTGGCCGCACATATGTACCTGCACGATATTGGGGTGATGAAGCTGGGCGCTGATTTTGGCTTCTATCTCATATCTGCTGATAAACTGCTGAACCTGTTGTTCGTTTTCACAAAACTTCCACAACTCCAGCACCTTGCCGGCGCGGGTAACCTCAAGAACGGGGTTTCGAACCTTGTAAACGGTTGCCATTCCTCCCCGTCCGACAATGCCGCAGGAGATACCGGAGCCCATAGGTGTCGAATCCGTTTCGCCAGGAAGCGAACCGGTTTGGCTTGGGTGAATTCCCGCCGATGAATCGACAAATGAGAATTGCGTTCCTGAATACCCCGGAGCAAAGCAATACACTTGACCTGCATTTGGTTGTGGGCTTGCATGCCTTGGATTTACATGCCGGTGAATCTGATTAGTATGTTTTTGATGGGGTGGATTTGCATGATGATTATTTTGAGGCTCATTGGGATACGCTGCATGGCCGTATCCGTCTTGGTTTCCCTGAAATGAAAAGTTTCCTCGGCGCCGATCTTCAACCAAGGTGAAATCGATTTGATCGAATGGCGGTGCTTGTTCCTGCCTCGTAGGCCTTGTCGTGCTGCGATTTATCTGCTGTTTTTCAGGCTGATGTAAAGCAGACCGGGATGACATCGGCCTGTCTTTGTGCACCGCATCGATAAGTTTTTGAATATCGGGATTAGGGTGCCTGCGGGTTATAAAATACCGGGAACATGGGGGAAAAAGATTTTTAACATATTCGATACCGTTATGCTTCGCCGCGGTCACCAGTGTTTGAAGCCACTCATTGTGTGCTATTTCAAATATATCCATCCGGCCGTATATGCGAAAGAACTGCTCTTCGCTATGTATATAACGAGCCTGAATTATTTCGGATAAATCGGATATCTTAAAGACATAGACACAATCGGGGATCACAGGTCGGGGCGGAAGTACGGTCTTTTCAAAAATGACCACAAGATGGATCCAGGACTTGATATCGTCCATGGCGGGATATTGCCCCGCCCTCCATTCACAGGGGGGAATATCCAAATCGAATGAAAAGAATGATGACTTATTGGAATCGGGCTTACCCATGTTCCCTCAGAACCTTTTGAGCGTCCTTGCATTTTTCGCTTTCCGACTCACAGCTTTCCTCAACGAATCTTCTGAAAGCATTTAACATCTTGAATTTAATTGATGCGTCCCCGGAGTTGTTGAAATATCTTTTGTAAAACTGTGCACGGGTAAAGAGTAAATCGCCGGCGGACTGCTTCCACATGATCGAAGGTGCCACCACCGATTTTTCTATGTATATGGCGGCGCTTGGGAAATCCCCAAGTATCTCGTAGGCAAGCGATAAAACGCTGAAATAACGCGAGTCGTTGATTTCATATTTCTCGCCAATCTCTATGATTTCCTTGATCGATCGATTCAGGTATAATGCATTCACATACAGTACAAGAGCACTGTCTCTGGTTCTATGCGGTAAATTGTCGAGATCTTTATCGCTTAAAGCTTTCGCCGCTTCGGCATATCTCCTTTGTTTGTACATCTCAACGGCATCGGCAAGAACCGATTCCCTTGGTTTGTCATTCGGCTGATTATCCGGTTGCCGATACCGTTTTTGCGGCGCAGTTTGTTCGCTAGTCTTGCGAGGGCCAGCGGCTGCCTTCGGCGAAGCAACTTTTTTGGGCGAAGCTATTTTGGATAGGGGCTCTTTTATCGCATTTGGTCGAGTCGTTTCGCCTGTATTTTTGGAGCTGGAGATGTCGGATTGTTCACTGACTTGCATGGTACTATGATGTTGTTTCTCTTCGATCGCCAATCGCGCAGGTTTATCCTCTTTCCCGAGATTAGCCCACAGTGCCTCTATCGAAGGTGCAAGCTTTATCCCGGCAAATATCATTGCAGCCACAAAAAGCGCCAGACCCGAATATGTTGCGACCGTGCGTAAAGGAGATCTCCTGGTCTTCCGTCCGGTTAATCTTGGACGATATTCTTGTGGATTATCCGCGTAGTTTGCGATCTCCTCCGCCGGTGAATCACAGTACATGTCCAGAAGCGCATCATAGGCGATAAGACGAAGGCTTTCGTAGGTTTTGAACCTGAAGTTCTTGTCGGGGCGAAGGCACTTCTCTATTATGGAGATTATTCTTTGTGATGCCGAGGGACAGTATGTCTTAACAGGCTTATAATCGCCGTACAACTTGGCCGGAATCATCCTGCCGACATGATCGGAGAAGGGGCGAACTCCGCACACCATCTCATACAACATTATACCCAGACTGTAGATATCACTCGCTGCATCGACCTCCTTGTGATCGTGCTGCTCTGGGCTCATGTACTGAAGCGTCCCCCAGCCCGATTGACTGTTTTCATCCCCGATCTGAGCAAGCCCAAAATCCATCACTTTTAACACTCCGTCGCGGGAAATCATGATGTTTTCGGGCTTGAGGTCGCGATGGACAAGTTTTTCCGATTGAGTTCCCCAAATGGTAAACGATTGATTATGCGCGTATTCCAATGCGGTGGTAATTAAGTATACCATGGAAAGTGCGACCACCGGCGGGATCGTGGAATGAGCCTGAAGATAGGACCTTAGCGATCTCCCATCGATAAACTCCATTTGAATGAACGGAAGTATTCCATCCCAGATACCCCCGCCGTGCACTTTGACTATGTTTGGA
>CAZPHU010000192.1:0-4614 GCA_964586285.1 uncultured Fibrobacterota bacterium
ACTCCCTTTGATCGTTCATGATTTCATCCAGCTTGCTTTTGATCTCATCAGCCTTGATTCCGATAAGGTTCAAATCCTTTTCTACCTGATCCCGCGGCATATCCTCATCAGAATACTGCGTGGTCAGGCCATAAATAGCCATTTGAAGAACACGAAACTCATCTGCAACACTCTCAACAAAGTAACCCATACGCATAAGACACACTCCCTATAGTTTAGGACAAAAAAAAAGACCACTCCTCCTACGCCTATAAGAGCGCCCGGTCCTCACGGATACCGGAGAGTGGTCGAAACTTTCCCCAATAAAAAAAGCCGGATGTCGGACCGGAGAAAACGCCGCTTATAGTTTAGGAATAAAAAGTATACATCTTGTTCCCCGAAGGATGCAAGATTTCCCTCAAAACGAATATCGATACGGTCCAGAATGAAATCTTCAAAAGGTAGTGGAAAGCTGGAACCCTGCCCCGGTTTATACCTTCCCAAATCACCAAAAGTGGCCGGTCAAGTGTCCGGTAGAGTGGACGGTTTGACCGGACAGTGTCCGTTTTTTGGTGGTGTTTAGTACCTTTTGAAAGAGAAGGGAAAGGGCGAGATTAAATAAAAAAACCTCTCAAAATTGCCGTTTTCGCTTCAATTTGGCCAATTTTGAAAGGTTTTATTTAATCACGCCCGAGAGGATTCGAACCTCTGACCTACGGATTAGAAGTCCGTTGCTCTATCCAGCTGAGCTACGGGCGCAGGTATTGAAAAGAATGGTCGGGGAGACAGGATTTGAACCTGCGACACCCTGCTCCCAAAGCAGGTGCGCTACCAGGCTGCGCTACTCCCCGACTAATAGTCAAAATATTGTTCACAGGCTCTCTAATATACAACATGCATACCGGTTGTAAAAGCAGAAATATGGTGATCACCCATAATCTTGATTGTTCATGGTTTGTCGTTCGCAAACGAAGTCATCTCTTAGTATACCGCTGAAAAACATCCGGCTTCCGGCGATAACCGCTCCAGCGGCTTTCGGGGTGCATATGCGGTCTATGTAGTGCCGTTTTTGCAGACCCAACCGATCATCTGGACACAGGTTACGGTGCCGGCATTGGGCTCGACGGTGATGATCGTCTCGGAGATTTCAAGGCAATAAAGAGGAGGCAGGAGCAATGTTCAAAAAGTCGGAAGGACCATTTAAACATTTATGAATATGGAGTTTTTTGATTGAAAAAGGGCAATTAATCGTTGCTAATTGCCCCTTTCGTTTGCTTGATCTCCAGAACTGTCTGCAATTATCTGAACAGGTCAAGAAAGCGTTTCTCGTACTTTTTAAAAAGCCGATGCTTATCAAGTTCCGCCTTCAGCTCCATCGCCCTGCTCTTGTCATCCGATGCGATTGCGAAAAGCTCCTCGATTCTCTGCCGGACATCCTCGGGGATCTGCGGCTTCTTGGGCTTTTCCGGCAGCTCCTCGGCTGTATATTCGGGAAGAAGCTGCGATTGCTCGGGCTCTTTTGAACCAAGGAGCCCCGGCAGATGTCTTCTCATCTGTTCCTCCATCTGTTCAAACATCTCATCCATTTTTGCCACAGCACTCTCCAGATCGTTTAAGTCAACCTCTGTACCGGTAAGCTCCTGCAGTTTTTTAATAACCTCAAGGGCGGCTTTGGGATAGCTGACCGATCCGGCATACGCGGGCATGGTGACCAGAATACAGGCCGCCTCTATTCCGTGGCTTTCCGCCATGGTTGGTAAAAGACCGGCCGGGCCGGTTATCTCTCCTGCCGGAAGAGGTTGTAAGCCCTTCTTCTCAAGACTCTTGCTCAGCTTATCGCTGGTTGCAGCGTAAAACAGCTGCGGCTGCTCATTATGACTCGACTGAACCGGAATCCCCGCCGCCGTTAAAATCTGCTTTACATCCAGCTGTTTGGCCGCGTTTAGAACATTGTGAGTAAATGCAATCCCTTCCCTTCCGTGAATCGAGCTGCTGCTTTCGAAGAAGACAACGTCCGGATCCTTCTTGTAATGGAAACTGCTCTCGGGCGGCTTAGGTGATATTATCTTACCATTACGCACCGAGATCGCTTCGGGAACGAAGAAAGGACGCATGTCCATATCCGCAAACTGCTCTGCATCCAGTTTCCGGCGAAGGTAATCAACTGCAATCATTCCGACATTTCCGATCCCCGGCCATGCCGCAAGCATCACCGGAGAAGTCGTAAACTGTAATTCTGCTGATGTAGACATAATCAAACCTCCTGGCCATGTGTTGCAACAAGGAATATGCCAAGCGGAAACAGACCCGGAGAGAGACCCGTAAGTCGTTTTATTTATTGAAGAAGAATCGTGAGGGAGGGGAAGAGTGTGATCTTTGGTCGAGTATAAAGCGTTTGAAAATGAAACATCTGATGGTGTATATCAGAACAAGCTTTGGCGTATCGATTGCGGTGTTTTCACCGTGTTTGACCAGTTTATTGATCAACCGCGGAATCAAAGCCCATAGTTTCACGTGCAGGTAGTAGTTTTATTAGTCTATGGTTTTTATCACTTCAGGTGAAAGGATTTCGGCATGTACGTACCACCTCAGGAAATGCTCAAAAAATATGCGGATGTGCTAATACGGTTTGCTTTGAATGATGGAAAAGGAATAAAACCGGGGGAAACGGTTTACTTTGTTACCCAGACACCCGGGATTCCGTTGGCCGTCGAGGTGTATCGATCGATACTCCAGGCCGGCGGCCATCCGCTGGTTCAAGTCACCGATGATCAGTTCAGATTGGTACAGGTTAAGGAGGGAAGCGAGGAGCAGCTGAACTTCTTTCCGTCACAATACTACCGGGGCCTCGTCGATCAGATCGATCACTATGTCAGGATACTCGCCGATGAAAATCCGCTCTTCTTAAAGGATGCCGATCCTAAAAAGGTGATCACATCCATCAGGAGCACAAAGCAGTTTCGTGACTGGCTGGATGAGAAAGAGGATGCGGGGAAATTCACATGGACTCTTTGTCTTTACGCTACGGAAGGCGCGGCACGGGAAGCGCGATTGAGCCTGGAGGAGTATTGGGGGCAGATCATGGATGCGTGCTTTTTAAACGAACCCGATCCAATTGCGAAGTGGAAAGATGTAGTCGGTCATATGAACAGCATCCTTGATACCTTAAACGAAATGCCCATAGATAAGGTCCATGTTGAGGCCAGGGAAACGGATCTTTGGGTTGGTATCGGTGAAAAACGCCGCTGGCTTGGGGGGCGGGGACGAAATATCCCAAGCTTCGAGATCTTTACCTCTCCCGACTGGCGTCTGGTGGAAGGAAAGGTGTTTTTTGATCTGCCGCTGTATAGATACGGCAACATCATTAAGGATATACATCTTGAGATTAAGGATGGGAAAATCATCAAGGCCGCGGCTGCGGAGAATGAATCACTTCTCGTAGAGATGATCTCGCAGAAAAATGCCGATCGGATAGGCGAATTCTCACTGACCGATCGAAGGTTTTCCAAGATAACCAAATTTATGGCAAATACGCTTTTCGATGAGAATTTCGGCGGCCAATACGGCAACACTCATCTGGCCGTAGGAAAAGCCTATCATGATGCCTGCAGTGAACCGTCTTCAAAGGTGACTGAGGAGATGTTTAAAAAGCTTGGTTTTAACGACTCCCCCGAACACACCGATATAATTGCCACCGGTGATCGAAAGGTGACCGCGATAATGAAAGACGGGAGCAAAAAGCTGATCTACGAAGGCGGCGAATTTCGGATATGACGGCCGGAGTTTAGGTGACCATACCTAATTAAACAAACGCTAAACAACGCGCTGTCCAACGGAGGCTTCATCTATTTAAGTGGCAACTTTCATCAATCGCGAAGGTATGCTTTTCGATTTTTTAAAATAATCAAACAGCGGTTTTATAATGTCGATGCAGGGAGACGTTACAAAAGAAGATGCCTCAACTGATTTCGCGGCTAAAGTATGAGCATAGCCGGCGTTGTTTTTGCTGATGATATGAGTCGTAAGAATCCGTCACATATCAAACCGGGAGGTAACATATGAAAGTAATGGTAAAAGCAGTTTTTGCCGCACTTGCGCTTATAGGGGTTGTCTCTGCGATCAAGAACAAGAAAACGGGCAAGAAAACCGGTAAGAATATCGATCATGCAATCGAAAAGGCCGGCAAATATTTCGAGCACGCGGCTTATCAGATACGCAAAAGCGGTAAACATCATAATGCTCAAAAGGTGGGTAAAGTCATCGATCAAGCGGTCACCAGGGCGAAATCCGAACTTGAAAAATCAAGCGGCAAAGTGAGAAAGCATGCAATGAGTATGGCCAGATGAGAAGCTGAAAGCTGTAATCGGAGGAAAAGGCCACCGTGCTTGTAGCGCAGTGGCTTTCTTCCTATATTAGCAAATGGCCGCAATCAAGGCATCTTGCCGCGATATTTTGCTGTAAACATGCCTCATATCGTGATGGATCCCTGTATTCCAGAATCCCGCTACAATGCATCCCTTCATATTTTCGTACTAAATCAGAGCTGAATCGCTCATTATCTTCAAGATGTGCATCAGTTGTGGAATAAAGAATTAGATGGAGATCTTCACCTCCGTTTGAGGCTGCAATAAAAAG
>CAZPHU010000193.1:0-4541 GCA_964586285.1 uncultured Fibrobacterota bacterium
GTGGCATCAATGGACGATCATGGTTATGCCTCCCGGTGCGTTTTTCATGCTGGCTACTATTACCTGGTTTGCACGCGGGTGGTTGATACCGAGTCCCAAGAAGTAAACCATTAACCTTTTTATGTACCGCAAATTCTTGCGGAGGTATCTTATGGAACAAGCTGAAGTTAGTGGATTCCTATCGGTAATCCTGATTTTTGTATCGGCTGCTTTTACCGACAACATTCTTTTAGCGCGATTTTTGGGCATGTGCTCCTGTCTTGGTGTATCCAAAAAAGTCGACACCAGCCTGGGACTTGGTGTTGCCGTGGTTTTCGTAACCGCAAGCACCGCCGCTATCAATTATCTGATATATAAGTTTATCCTGCTTCCGCTTGATATCGGGTATCTGCGGCTCATAACTTTTATAGTGGTGATTGCCGCGTTTGTGCAACTGGTAGAGATGATAATCGAGCGCTCCTCCTTAAAGCTATACAACGCTCTGGGGATTTTTCTTCCGCTGATAACCGTAAACTGCGCGATTCTGGGAATCTCTCTTTTTATGCTCAATAAGCCTTACGGATTTTGGCAGACTTTTGCCTTCGGTGCGGGCGGAGGATTTGGCTGGCTTCTTGCTATAGGGCTGATCGGTGCCATTCGCGAAAAGATCAACGAGTCCTCCTTGCCCAAGGGACTGGAAGGACCGGGGATCACACTTATTATAATCGGCATAATGTCACTGGCTTTCGTCGGATTCAGCGGAATGGTGAAGATTTGAGGACGGAAGATAGAAGATAGAAGATAGAAGATAGAAGATAGAAGATAGAAGATAGAAGATAGAAGACAGAAGACGGAAGACAGAAGACGGAAGACGGAAGACGGAAGGCGGAAGGCTAATGACCAAGGGTGAAAGGGTAACATCGGATGGAAGGTTTGGAGTTTTATGGCAGCTGATATGATTGTGCCTGTCCTGATTTCCGTGGGGTTTCTTACCGGGTCGGGACTTATTTTGGCCGGACTGCTGATATTGGCGGAAAAGAAAATCCTCAACTACGGCACCTGCAAGATCGACATCAATGACGGCAATAAGGTACTTGAGGTAAAGGGAGGATCGTCACTGCTGTCCTCACTGGCCGAAAACAACATATTCATTCCCTCCGCCTGCGGAGGACGGGGATCATGTGCCTACTGTAAAGTACAGGTCCATGATGGCGGTGGGATGATCGGTCCGGTGGAGGAGCCCTATCTTAGCCCGGATGAACGTAAGAACAATTTCCGTCTGTCCTGCCAGGTAAAGGTTCGCAACGATTTGAAAATCGCCGTACCAAAAGAGCTTTTTTCAGTCAAAAAATTCTTGGGATTGCTGGAGCGAAAAACCAGTCTCACTCACGACATTGTCGAATTGAGAATCGCTTTGAAAGAACCGGGTCAAATTGAGTTTACAGCAGGGCAATACATCCAACTGGAAAGCAAAGAATACAAGGGTCGTGACTCGGTGATGCGAGCCTACTCGCTTGCCTCCAATCCCTCCGACAGAGACCATATTGAGCTGATAGTTCGACTGGTGCCTCAAGGTATATGTACTACATGGGTTTTTGAACATCTCAAAGAGGGTGATCCGGTGACGTTTAGTGGACCCTACGGAGAGTTTCATCTCACCGATACCGACGCTCCAATCATTTTTATCGCCGGCGGAAGCGGAATGGCGCCTATCCGCAGTATTCTGGCATACATGAAAGAAAAAAATATCACACGTAAAGCAAACTATTTCTTTGGAGCACTGACTCAGAACGATCTCTTCTTTGTCGATGAATACAACAAGCTTCAGGAGGAGATGCCAAACTTCTCCTTTATACCGGCACTTAGTAAAGAGCCCCAGGATTCGGATTGGAAAGGCGAACGGGGACTGATCACCGACGTGGTCGGAAAACATCACCCGGATGCTTCAAAGCACGAAGCCTATCTGTGCGGATCTCCCGGTATGATCGACGCCTGTATAAGGGTACTTACCCAAAACGGTATGCCCGAAGAAAACATATTTTACGACAAATTTGCCTGAGATAAATTGATGGAGGAGGGCTGGATGAAAGAATCACCAGGCGAGAGCGAACTGCACAAAAGACTGCTGGCATCCAAATTTTCCGGCGAAGGATTTCTGGGCACGGATGATCGACCGCTGGATGAGATAATCGCAGATGATCGTCGAGCACAGGAACAGACAGGTGTTCCAAAGGATGAACTTGTCGCGGCATTAAGAGACGTTTTCTCTCGTGCGCGTGATTCACAGGAAGATGAGATTAACATATCGGAGGGCATCACCGCACGGTATTTCGAATCACGCGGAAAGATCCCCTCCCCTTTCCGCGGCGACGGCGTGTACGAAAAGGGCGAAGTAGAAGTGACCCAGAAGGAAACCGGACGCACACTGCACATAACTAGCCTGGGGATAGCACTTATAGAAAAACACGATTTTTACCAGGGAATCGGCAGCTACTACAGAATGAACCCGACCACAATCGTGGAGATGTTGGTTCATAAAGAGAAGTAGTCCTTAGAAAAGCTTATGCCCAACCAATGTAAGCCCCCTCTTAGGTTGCAGCAAACTACTCAATCAACAAGGCTTAAGTAACGCGATTGTTTTCCGATGCTCTTGCGGGTTGTAAAACACAAATTTTTAGGGTAAACTTCCATATCGTACACATCCCAGCACCACTCCCAGACATTTCCAGGCATGTCATATAAGTTCCATGCGTTAGGAGCTTTCTGTCCGACATCGTGGGTTTGGTTGTCGGAATTGTTCTTATACCAGGCAATCTTTTCTATGTCGTCGTACCTTGGTTTTTGTTCACCCGCACGGCAAGCATATTCCCATTCCGCCTCCGAAGGTAAACGAAATCCGTTGGAATCTGGATCATATGTCACGTCATTTTCCTGCCCCCAGACGATATAGGCAGGTTCAAACCCGCTTAACCGCGAAAGCTTATTGCAAAATACTACAGCATCAAGCCAGGAGACCGATTCGACAGGTCTTGACTTTCCTTCAAATACCGAAGGTGACTCCCCGGTTACGGCAAAGTATATCTTTTGAGTGACAGGATAACCGGACAAAAGAAACGGCCTGATCCGCGCACTCCACTGTTTTTTCTTCCTGTCGTCTCTTAACAGGACTTCACCTTCGGGAATTTTAACCATCGACAAAAAAAGATCATCTAGTGAATTCAATTTGTACCCTTTATGCCCTGACTTTAGCAGCCAATGCAGGAGGTTCAGTATTTTACCCTGACTACCACTATTTTGGAAAGAGATTTGTATGCCATACCCTGTATCTAAAATATATGCCCCCCTTCTAAAAAAGCGGCTTTCCCGATCCCATGCAGCGAGGCTCACCGCATCGGTTCAACTGCTTACAGTTTCTTAGAAAGGGCACTATTCATTTTCAAATGCCCGTGGGTGATTCAAGCGTACTAACTTATTTTATCTCTATTGCTGAAGGCGCAAGTTTCAAGACCGCTTTCCGGCACCATTAAAATCGAGCATCAAGTTTGGGGGCAAAACGTGGATCAGAGGAACTATACATCACTAAATGTTTTCAGCTTCATTTGCAGGAAGCAAAGATATGCAGTATAGACATATCCTTATGATAAACCTTTTACTAGCGCTAACAGTTCAAGCGCGTTTTCCCGAAGAGATAAGGTGGGGGCCGGGCGTACGGACCTCTTATTCGAAGAATTTATCTCTGGTCCGGGTAATGGGTCGAGTCTATATCCCGGGAGGTAATATCGACATCGAAGTTGACCCGGTTTCTTTATCGCTTATACTCGACCGCGAAGATATTAAACGCTTAGGCATATCATGGGTTTCACTTGTGGGGATATCGGCGGCGCTGATTAGTAAGAGAGTTGCGGCAATCCGGGGATTAGCAAGATTGTTCCTGGGGACGCACTCTATTTTGAATGCGAATCTGAGTGCAGGAAACTCGTGGGTGCGTGCATTTGCAGGTTGGAGCAACGACTTTTTCATTTCCAGAGATTTCCTCTGGATTTTCGAACCTGCAGTCGGATTAAAGTTTTCGTTTCCGGGGAAGAGATTTTCAGACGTTTTTTTTCAAGCGGGAATAGCCTTCCCGGCCTCTTTTGGGGAATACAGCAGTTTGATCGAGAGGAAAAAATTCCAACCGGGCATATTCATCGGCTTGAATGCTTTCCCTGGATGGGCCGAAATCATCCTCGGAACCAAGTAGACATCTGTATAACAGGAGGATACGGACTTGGCGCTTTCAATGTGTACTGCTTTTCATTCCGGGCAAGTTTTCGCACAACATTAAGCAGTCCTTCCGCAATCGCAAACACCACTGCCACGGTTTAGCCTCCGTCACCACATCAAAGTTCAGCATGTCCAACAGCCTATGTTACATCATCGAAACCTACCTTTTTCCAAGCGGTACCCTGGTCTGAACCATCATCGAGATAGTTCCATACATCCCCTGTATCTATCAGCACCAATCAATTCGGCTAGAGCGATGAGTTGATTCCGAAAGGCTGTGTGTGGGTCTCGCCATAGTC
>CAZPHU010000194.1:0-4474 GCA_964586285.1 uncultured Fibrobacterota bacterium
GGACCCGGAAAAAGGAGATCGCATTCCCGGCTCATACGACCTGATCGTCAGTAGCATGGCGCTTCATCACATCCGTGACATCCAGTCACTGGTCAACACCTTTTATGATCTTCTTAAAACCTCCGGAACCGTTGCCGTAGCCGATCTGGATTCAGAGGAGGGGAGATTTCATGGCGACAACACCGGTGTTTTTCACCAGGGTTTCGACAGAAACACTCTCCGGAAGATCTTCTCCCGAGCCGGATTCGGCCATATACAGACAACTACCGCCACCACAATCAATAAACCTTCGGCCGACGGCAACACAACCAATCCGTTCACAATTTTTCTACTGTCTGGACACAAATAAGCGTTTTTTTGAAGACGCACAGGTTATCTTTGCACCGAAGGATATTAGTGCAAAGGATGAGGTTGATCACTGCTGCCGAAATCACTTGGAGCAGAATTTGCACTCCTCTTTTATATTTATATTTATTTCATGGATACTTGCCTGAATCCGGTATAGCCGGAAAATTAAAGATCAGAGGTCAAGGAATCGGATTTCTTCTCCGACAAAAGCATATTTTCTTGTAATATCATTTGTTCATTTGATATTGTCTCCTGATTTTAGGGTCCACGATTCTTCGGTTTAGCCGGATTTCGGCAGGCAAATCACCTGAAAAGATTATTCGACAAATAAACGGCGTTTTATCAGAATCTACTCTATCGCGGCAAAAAGCACGTAAAAGGAATCCTTCATGAGTTTTGTCACCCAAGAGGCACGTGAGTATGCCCAAAGCATAATCGATACGGTCCGTGAGGCGCTTATTGTGCTGGATGAGGATCTTCGGGTTGTATCGGCGGGCCGCTCGTTTTACCGTCGGTTTGAGCTGAGCCCCAAGGAGGCCGAGGGGCGTCTCATTTACGATCTTGATAACGGTCGATGGAATATTCCCGATTTGCGGCGCCTGCTTGAAACCGTCACTTCGGAGCAGACAACTGTTGAGGACTTCCAGGTGCGACACCGCTTCGAAACACTGGGCGAAAAAATCATGACTCTTAACGCCCGCCCCGTCATGCGGGAGGGTGGAAAGGCGGGCCTGATACTGTTGGCGATCGAAGACCTCACGGAGGCAAGACAATCCGAGGAAAAAATGCAGCGTTTTCAAAAGAGTCTGCAGGATACTATCGACAGCATCACCGACGGTTTTTTGCTTTTGGATAAAGACTGGTTTATAGAAGAACTCAGTACAACCGGCGCGAGGATTCTCGGTATGACACGAAAAGAGCTTCTCGGCAACAATTTCTGGGAGGTGTTTACATACGCACGCGAAACGAAATTTTATGAGATGTACCACAAAGCCGTCGACAAAAAAGAGGCGCAGCATTTTGAGGAGTATTATCCCGAGCCGCTAAACAGATGGCTTGAGTCCCACTGCTACCCCCGGGAGGAAGGCCTGACCGTATTCTTCAGAGATGTTACCGATCGTAAACAGTCCGAGGATGCTTTGCGCAACAGTGAAGAGAAGTTCAGGGCGGTTTTCGAGCAGGCGGCTATCGGTATCGGCCGGGTAGGATTTGATGATGCAAGATGGATTGACGTAAACAATGCTTTCTGCGAGATGCTGGGCTACAGTGTAGAGGAATTCAGGGCAACTCCCTGGCCTGAGATTACCCATCCGGACGATATCGAAATCGATCTGATTCCGTTCAAACAGATGGCGGCTGGGGAGCTTGACAGCTACTCGGTTGAGAAGAGATTTATTCACAAGGCAGGGCATCAGTTCTGGGCACGTCTGACCCTTTCGCTGGTGCGTGATGAGAAGGGACGCCCCGATTACGAGATCGCCATCATAGAAGATATAAATGAGCGAAAGAATGCGGAACTGGCGCTGAAAAAAAGCGAGGAGCGGCTGCAACAAACTTTTAGGATAGAGAGTGTCGGAGTCCTGTTCTTTGATATGGCGAGTAACTTTACCGATGCCAACGATGCGTTCCTTCGTATGATCGGCTTCGATCGACAGGCGTTGGAGAGTGGCGAGCTGCGCTCGGATCGGGTGACTCTGCCGGAGTGGATGCCCAGGACCCGGCAGGCGTTTGAGGAGTTGCAAGCTGCGGGGCGCTTTCGCCCATATGAAAAGCAGCTGGTTCGGCCGGATGGGACTCGCTGGTGGGGCCTTTTTGCCGGAACGCGGCTTGGGGAAAACGAGGCCGTGGAATTTGTCATCGATATCACCGAACTCAAAAAAATTGAACAGGCTCTCAGGCACCGTACCGAAGAGTTGGCGGCCGCCAATGGTGATCTTGAATCCTTTACCTTCTCCGTCTCACATGATCTGCGCAATCCGCTTCAGGCTATCGGAAGCTTTGCCGCGATTTTAAAAGAAGATTACATGGACCGGCTCGATGAAGACGGGAAGGATTTTGTGCGAAGAATCGATGAGGGGGTTAAAAAGATGAAGCGGCTCATCGATGATATGCTCAGTCTCTCTCGTATCGGTAAACTCGAGATGAAACGTCAGGATGTCAACCTTAGTGATATGGTGTGTGACTATCTTGAAGAGCTTAAGCGTATGGAGCCATGGCGCCGCATTGAGTGTGTCGTCGAAGACAATGTGCATGCCTGTGCCGATCCGCGCCTGATACATCCGGCATTGGAGAATTTATTGAGCAACGCCTGGAAATTTACATCCCGTAAGGATAATGGCCGCATCGAATTCGGCTCCTTTCATGAGGACAGCCGGACTATATACTTTATCCGCGACAACGGTGCGGGATTCGATACACTATTTGCTCAAAAGATTTTCGAGCCCTTTAAACGGGGGCACGCCGAGCAGGAGTTCGGAGGAACCGGCGTCGGCCTTTCCATCGTGCAGCGGGTGATAAGCCGTCACGGCGGTGAGGTGTGGGCGGAGGGAGACGTCGGAAAGGGGGCGGCATTCTACTTTACTCTGGGGGATAGCTCTGCCTTAAGCCCGATGCCATAGAGCCCGTGTTCCACAATGCAAGCCCTTTTGCTCCGCCTGTTTTGTTTCCTGATTCCTCGCTCTTCGATCCGTAATTCTGCGGCTCTTTCCCGACCCCGGCAAGGCAAATGTCGGACAGATACCAAGAAAAGAGCTGCTTTAGTGCTTGCAACACGGCAAAATGCAGGCTCATGAGTGGCTGTGTAAACCGCGTTTCATCTCTTTGCAGGCGCGTTCAAAATCCTGCAGCAATTTATCATATAGCTGCTCTATCTCATGTAAACTTTTATCCGAGGCTCTTTTTTCGATTGTGCCCGCCGCAACCGAAACCGCATGTGCACCAATCGTTGCAGAACTGCCCTTGACGGAATGAGACAGATGTAATATCTGCCGCATATCTTTCTTATCTATCGCCTTTCTAAGTTCGTCAATCTTGGCTGTCGTGGTCTCACTCCACAACCGGATCAGTGATTTGACGGCGTCGTAATCACCCATCAAACGGTCAAGTAGACCGTCCCGATCAAATACATCGGGAACGTCTTCATGGCAGTCCTCTTCTCTTTCGACTTTGTCATGACTTTCGGCTCGATAGGATTTGGCTGTATCATTTTCCAGCCATTTATCCAGGGTGTTGATAAGTTTTTGGGGGTCGATCGGCTTCGATATATAATCATTCATACCTGCCGCGATGCACTTTTCCTTATCTCCGCGCATAGCCCGGGCCGTCAGTGCGATGACCGGCAAGTCTTTGTGCGTCCTGCGGTATTCCCAATTTTCGTTGAATTCCATGTTGTTAAAAGGACGTATCTCGTTTCCTTTTGAGACCATTTCTTTCCTCCGGGTTTGTAGACCAGGAGATTATACCATATTTGAGCGAATGTGATAAAGGCCGATTTTGATAAAAGCAGCGAAAGATGGTAAAGATTCATTTCTGCGCTTTTTGTCGTTTTATTGCCCCACTGTTTTGTCTGCTGATCCCGCGATTTTCGATTCTTGATATCCGGCTTTCCCGGATTAGAGGAAAAAAAGGTCCTGTTTTCCGGATAGTAAGTCCTAGCGGCAATGGAAACGGAGCATTAGGGTGAAACAACAACGGCTTATCCGCGGATTATCTGCGCGAAAAAGCCGTCGAATGTAATCGTGTCAAGAAGAGTTTGCTGACGATTTTTTTTCATCCTCAATCGTATCGAAGTTTCATTTCCGATTCACCAAGCGATACGATTTGGGCCCGCACTGTATCAATGCCTCCCCAGTATCCCGCGATTATCTCCAGATGATTATCATCAAGCCTCTTCCAGCTGCCCTCGAAATCGGCATAACTGATTGGAGGCGTCCCGCACCAACCTGCGTTTTTGCGCTCTACAAGCGTATTGTCCGCAAAGAAACTGTATCCGCTCCTATCTTCAGGAATTTCGTCGGAGCGTATCAGAACGCGACAGTCCGTTTCGTAGCTCTGATGAATCCATGTGCCCGGAAAAGGCTCATCGGATGATTCAATCCATTCAACTTCGATATCCAGTACATACTTG
>CAZPHU010000195.1:0-4217 GCA_964586285.1 uncultured Fibrobacterota bacterium
AGTGGTCCTTATACGTCAGTTAAATTCAATAGTGAAAATGGACTTGGTGATTTTTTTCAAGAAAATTAAAAAAAAGTTTGTTGTTCACTCGTGGAACTTTTATATTCTTGATTGTATTCTATTTTAAATACAACGGTGAATTGTCACCGGCAAATACTTTGCGTTAATAGCGCATGGCGGCTTAGCGGCAGAATAGTGGGCCGAAGCCGTGAAAGGAAAGTGTGTGTAATGGCGGGAAAGCAATTGCGTGAAATGCTGGAAAAGCTTCATGCTCAGCTCAAAAACGCGGATACGGTTGATGAAGCCTCACAGGACCTCCTCAGGACTGTTGAAGATGACATCCATAATCTCCTCAAACATCCGGACGAAGAACTCCCTCGGAAAAAACACCATCACACGCTGAAAGAACGACTGGATGAAGCGAGCCGTGAAATGGACAGCAAACATCCGAAAATTGCTGATACCATGAGGCATATAATAAATACCATGAATAACCTCGGTATTTAAACAGGAGATGGTTTACTAATATACTCATCGTAAACAGTTTATTGTTGCTTTGATTCTCTAAGAGCTAAAGCGTTTGGAGAAGAAAGGCATTGAATGTATTTATTTTTAAATGGAGGTACTTTACTATGTCCGATCGTGAAAGAGGAACCGTAAAATGGTTCAACAGCACAAAAGGTTACGGATTTATTTCTCGTGAGCAGGGCAATGATGTCTTTGTGCATTTCAGAGCAATCCGTGGAAACGGTTACAAATCGCTGGAAGAAGGCCAAAGTGTCGAATTCAGAGTCGCACAGGGACAAAAGGGCCTGCAGGCTGAAGAGGTCGATATCATTTAATAATCTCAGTCACTCTCAATGACTGAAGAGCTAAGGAACGTGCCGAGAAGTTATGAGACGGGAGAAAAGTAGTGCGTAAATCACGTAGTATTAAACTCGGCAGCACTGTTTTATGTCTTACCCCGCGGGGTAGTGCCGGCGGTAGCTCGGGAATCGTGATCTAATTAAGATTTCTGAAAAACCAGGCACGCTTCCTTATGCATTCGGATTTTTTGCGAACTCATTTTCTTCTGAATTATTTAATCTCCAATGAGGTAAACAGTAAAGCAGTACGTTGCAATGTATTTGTTCTGCTTTCGGTTCCCGCCTGATAATGTCTGTCCTTTGTGATTCTACCGCTTTAACCGGCCAGAATATCTTCTTTGGTATACTTTTTTACGGCAAAATGTTCAATTCGTTTATATTTTGGAAACTTTTGATTATATTATCTTAAAGTAGGAAGTTATTTGGAACACTGAAAAACCAGGCCAAGGATATCTCCGATGAAAAGAAATCTGCTGCTGGAAATGTACCGGGCGTCGATACTTGTAATTGTTTTGGTCGTATGCACCAGTTTTCAGGTGTCGGCATCTCCCATGACAACCCCCTTAAATCAGCAAATCAATGACTATTTCGTGAATTTGAGAGACTCTTTCGATAAGATTGCCTCAAATTCCGCTGTTACTACTACCAGTCTCGCAAGAACGGATCGGTACTTCGTAGGAGTTCTCAAAAAGCAGCAAACTTTCTGCTCCCTTATCAGGACAAATTCCAAAGGAGTTGTAACAAACGAAGTAATAAGGGGACAGACACCGGAGCGGAACTACAGAAGTATAGCATATCAACGCTGGTTCAAGCAGGTTCAACAGACAGGAAAAGATTATTTCGGGTTTCTGAAGGAGAGTACGGGGCGGTACTATCTGTTTTGGAGCAAACCGGTTTTTAAGACAAGACGTTCAGGCAGCCAGACATTTGTGGGCGCAGTTGCGGTCAAAATTGATATCTGGGATGCTGTTCACGAATTTTCTCAATCTGTGGATGTCCCTTTTCTTGTTTCTCTTAATAAGATGAGCCTTTATTCTCACAAATGGCAGAAGCCCGATCAGTTTGAAACAGAAGGCCTGACCGTACCCGGCGTAGAAAATGTTTCGGTCAGCTTCATAAAACAACAGAAGCACCAAACGGCGGCGGTGCAAGATGAGAATGTTGGAGACGCCGCACAGCTTCCCGAAGAACAAAAGGCTACTGTTGCAAACGATAGTATCCAAAACCCCAAAGCTGCATCTTCCACAAAAGGTATGATGACTGTTTTAGGGATTATAGCCTTACTGCTAATTGTTGGGGTAGCCGTAGGTATTCGTGTCTTCATGGGAATACGACAACGCTCACTACTAAAGAAGATCGACAGCGACAACTCGCTTTTCTAGAAAATGTTGCCCCAGAGGGAACCCAAGCTTTTAGATTGAAGAAACTGGGTTCCTATCGCAGGCTTATTTGTCACGATGAGGATCGGTTTTTCTTTCTTTCATTTTTTCGTAGATATCGGGGTAGAGCATCTGAAGACATTCGGGGCAGAGTGTATGGCTGAAATCCACGGAGCCTCTACTTGAGAAATATTCCTCGATTGTGCTCCAATAACCCTTATCGTCGCGAATACTCTTGCATGATGCGCAAATTGGAAGCAGTCCGCGAAGTGTTTCCACCTCATTTAGTGCCCTGCGCAATTCATTGATGAGTTTTGTTCGATCCTTTTCGGCTTTTACTCTCGCGGTTACATCCTCAGACGTAATTATTGCTCCCATAGGAAAAGGGTTTATTGTAATGGTAAGATATTTCCCATCGTAGGGCATGTCTTCGAATACTTTTGTCTCGTTATCCCTGATACAGGATAGTAATTCTCGATACATATCGGTACCGTGTTTGGATGCATAATCGCAGTACATTACATCGCCAATATTTGGTAGGCGGTCACCTGCATTTCGTTTCGCGGCGTTTGATTTTATTATGCGGCCCTGTTTGTCCACCGCAACTGTTGAAACCGGATTATGATTAAAGAGAGCATAATGGAGTTCTTCCCTCTTTTCTAATTCGCGGATTTTATCTTTACATCGGCTGTTCACCTTTTTTTTATATCTCTTCAGTAATTCTTCAAGCTTACGATTGCGGGCTTGCAATTTCTGAAGTTCAGACAAGTCATTCGACATCATAACTCCAATGATCATTGGTACCGATTGAAAACAAACCGGCCCGTTTGAAAAACTTCCGGTTGCCTTAAAATAATACCGGTAGTCTTGTTTAAAAAACGTTTAATTTTTGTGATTTTTTTACTCATTAAAAGAGGGGGTTCTATCGGCCCTACTCTATCTCTTAGAAAAACAGCAGGTTGATCTTGAGCGCATGAGCAGGTTTTGGACACACATATTATGAGTGCTTCCTCATCTAAGGGTAACTATATGTTGGCTAAATAGCAATAAAAAAATCAACATATGGGACTATCAACAGTTTTTCCTTGTTTGCTCCCGCATCGCAGGCCTTAAGGTGAACGCCTCAAAGATTGGTTACCACTAAATTTTGGAAATCGTGTGCCCATTTCACTAACAGATCAATTATTTAAACCGGACAATGCACATGAACCTCCGTTTGATTGTATGTACAACGATTCTTCTTTTGGCAAAGATTTCTTACAGCCAATATGTAATCGATCCTCTTCCCTACGCTCCTATTGCTAATCCATTACCCGATACGATGGATCAGTTGTATCGTGATTCCGCAACTATCCAGATCGGACGAGTGCGGGTGAATCAGGCAGGATATCGGCCCGATGATCGAAAGGTGATCTACTATGTCGGCGAGTCGGCTTCAAGCTTTACGGTCATCGATGATGAGACCGGAGAGGAATTTGGATCGGGAGCACTTACAAGTACAGGCGAGGCGATTTCCTCTTCGATCCACATAAAAGCTTCCAATAACGCCCAAATAATCACCGGGGGCGACGAGCGCTACACCATGGAAAGCCCTGTTGTTGAAGGTACCGTTTACGAGGGTACACTTCCGGAGGACCTTACCCCGGGACGGTATCGTGTACGAGTTGGCGATGATGAATCCGGACCTTTTGTTATAGACGAAAATCTGTATGGGTATGTCAGGGATGCGGTTATAAAGTTCTTTGGCATAAACCGCTGCGGAGACAGCCAATCGTGGTTTCACTCCGCATGCCATTTAAAAGACGAAGTAACAGGGGGTTGGCACGATTGCGGCGATCACCTTAAGGAAAGTATCACCCAGAGTTTTGCCCTGGCGATGTTGGGTCTGACTGCGGCATGTTTTTCAGACCGTGACGACGACAAGTATGCTGCAAATCACGCTCATACGGTTCACACCGACGGTATACCAGAT
>CAZPHU010000196.1:0-4210 GCA_964586285.1 uncultured Fibrobacterota bacterium
CAGAGGTGAACGAGAGCTGGAATTTGCCCTGATGATGCTTCAAGACGGTGAGGATATGGACAAAATTGCACGCTACACCGGACTGAGCGTTGAGAGGATCGAGGAGTTGAAGAAAAGGTCGGGCGGATCTTGAGAATATCACCTTGCAATCGGTCGTAAAAACTGGTTGCAAGCAGGCTCATAATATGGAGCCCAATAGCCGGCTATTCTCTACTCGATATGCACTACTTGCAAAATCAATGGAATCGATGTTCACGAATATGTATCAGATGTACTATTGCGGTTGCCAATCCGCCCTGCCAATGCCGATATCAGTGATTTGACTCCGGTAGGCTGGTATAAGGCGAAAAATGAAGGCAAAAAACCGTCAACAAATCACGATGCGCATCAAAAAGCAACTGCTACAGTCTCATCCGCAATATCTCATTATAAGCTTCCAGCGTCTTGTTACGAATCTCCATCAGCATGTTGAAAGCGACTTTTGCCTCCTCCGATTTGCTCATCACCTGATGCACATCATTTGTTTCTCCGGACAGAAATGCTCTCTGGGCCGCACTGGAGGCACTCTGCATCCCATTGACATTTTCAAGGAAGCTGTTAAAGGTCTCCTTGAAGCTCTTTCCCTTAATGCCTTCCGTCAACCTTTTGTTTATCGAAGGGCCCTGAGAATAATCTAGAGGCCCGATTCCTTCTATTCTCATTTGAATTTTCTCCCACGCAGTCGCATCTTGGCGACGGATGTCATGTGAATCGTGTTTTCATATCGCTTGAACAGAGCTTATTACGAAAAGGGAGAACATCACCTTGACATTTTGATATGTGCCGGGTTTCCAAACGGAGGGGGGAAGGGGTAGGTGACAGTTTATATCCGTACCAGATATAAACGCCACACGCCCCCTCCGAAAGTGTTCAGTTCCTTACAACGATCCGAATCAGATTTAGAGCCTCAGTAGACTCTCATAGTCATCAACCGATCCATTGTCGATACAACACTCTACAATTTTTCTTCCGTTCTTATCAAGATCATCTTTGAGGTACTTCACTAATTCCCTCTTGAAGAAGCCATGCAGGATTTCAGCACCTCTGTCGTAACCTTCCGTGCCGACTTCCGGCTGCTCATGAACGCGCAGTAGCTCATGAGGAATAATACTGCCTTCCACCTGCATTAATTTTAGTGTATAACCCAGCAGTGGACATCTAGACTTGACCAGCTGCTCATCTTTGAATCGTGCGATACCACGCCGCGCCAGATATTCGCGAGATACCCATTGGGGCATGAAACTGACTTTCCATGCACCCACATTCTGGTTGGGTGTGAGGGAGAATCGTGTCTCGGGAGTATCCATGATCTGGCGCAGAAGCAGATTCGCATGATCCACTTTTTTACCCGATGCGAATGGCCAGTATGATCCTACACCTTCACTGGTCAGTGCTTCACATTCGGTGATACTCGGATTCGCATGTCCTCGTGGAGCAACCAGTCGCCACAGCCAGGCCAGCGCCGGCGGCAACAGATGTAAATAACCTACGATTCCATAGGTCGGCATCTCTTTTGTACAGGTTGGAGTACGAATACCGAAGTTACGAAGCTGCACTTCAACTTCCCCGTCAACAGATCCCGGAACCAATCGTCTGGGCAGAATAACACGGGGGTTTGGGCAGGGAACGCCGGGTTTATCCTCTATATGCTCCCAGATCAGACAGGTCGAGTTCGGTGCACCGGCTACATTAAGAAATATAAGCGGCTCATCGGGATGAATGGTTATCTGCTCCAGGTGTGGGTCGGTACCATAATGTGTTATGTGGTTAAGCCGAACAAACCAGGCCTGCTCCGCATCACAGGCAACAACCTGTTTGCTTCCATTCTGTACGGAAGTATGACACATAGCCATATCGTCGGTGACGGGGTTCAGAACACAGCCATGAGGAAGTGTCAAATATTTACGTTCACCGCTTAGGCTGTTTTCTCCCAGCAGAAGCCGGCCGTCCTCCTCACGATGAACATACTCCAGCATTTCGCTTTTTCCGCTGCCGCTGGCTCCCTCATGCATGATAGTGGTCACATTATCATAAGGAGTTACAACCTGCACGGTCGAGGCGTGAAGGGTCGTCCATTTCTCCTCTTCTCCAATCGAAAGTAATACCCCATAAATGCCTTTTTTTGCACTCGGCCCCGGGTAGAGATTGTAGGAAAAGATTTCGTATAATTCATCGAGTCGATTGTGCACCACCACCTGCTTACCGTCAAAATGGGTATGACGAAACGGTGGGGCAAGGAAAAGAGCAGTATGGGCCTTGAACTCATGATTCAGTTTGGAGATATCCAAAATTCCCTGAAGATCGGCAAGTCCTGCTATGAAAAATCCGGCATTTGAGGGGGCGATGAGAAGACCGCCGTAGCCCTGATCATCATCAAAGGCGCCGATCGTAAATGCTGTTACTATAAGATCCTGTTTTTTAAGCCATTCAAATGTCAATTCACGCACATTGCTGAACGGTGTCCCCTGCCGTTGTTCAAACCGTACTTTATCGGTCGGTTTATCGTCACCGATAAGCATACATTCCGGGTCCCGCCGACGCATATACTCATCTACGTAGTTGACGGCAAAACCGTTATGGCACCTGTCAACCCTGACTTCATGCACAAATTCACCATCAACCTCATAGCCAACATCAAACGTCATATTTGTCGGGTTCCCTAGAGCCAGATCAAGCAGCTCGGCACGATTTCCAATAAACGTGCATGATCGGGCGGATCTCAAGACCTGCTTAACATCTTCAGTAACACTTATTCTGTCGAATATTTTTTGGCAATCTGCCATGGGCAATTCCTTTCGTTTTATTGCTTGTTTTATCTTTGTTTTCTAGTCTAAGTCTTCAAAAACGCTGGAAAAGAACAAAACAATTACAGCGTCTCCATACTCTGATTCGACGGCGAAAAAAGACCGTTCCACGGTTTTGCCGAGAACGTTCTCCAGCCTCAAGTATAAAACCGGTTTGGAGATGTTGAACATTTCCACATACATTTTCTCAACCATTTCACGTGACAACCGTTCTCTGGAGAGGTTCACCTCCGCAGGATGCGATACCCCCTCCAGGGTCACGATTACAGACCGGTTATGAATATCCACAGAAATGCTTTGGGGGCAGATGCCCAATTGTTCGACACCATAACTGCGAATAACTTCGGCAATCCCAGAGCTTAATTCCTCAATTTTGCGTCTCATTTTAGATCCTTTTCCGCACATTCCTATCTTTTGCGTGCGAGTTTTTTACAGAGAAACAATCGAAGCCAAAAAAAAAGGCTGATAACCCCGTATCAAATCCGATACGTGGTTATCAGCCGGTAATCCGCCTGGCCATCCCAACCTTTAGGCGGGATCGCTTGGCAGCATACTCTTTATATCATGAATGTGTCGACAAAAAAAAGGCCGCTAGCGCGAAATAGTAATTTTCCCCACTAGCGGCCCGTTTTCAAACATGGCACACAACCTGCGCCATCTTCTCTTACTTGCCTGATAATATTTTCGTTTGTTTAATATAACTTTTATTGAATCACGTGTCAATAAGACACAAAATAAAAAACACCAACAAGACTCTCGCTACGGATTTTCTTTCCTGAACTGAGGAGCATGCTCAAGGGTAAAAACGATAATACGTTCTCCGGTCATGGAGCTTATGTCGGTATGAAGCGAAACAACCTTTGTGTCTAAAACATCCGAAATTATGGCTTCAAGCAGGTATCGGGCCTTCTCGATCAACTCCCGACGGACCTGTTTTATAAGCTTTCGGCCGGTAGCAGAGTCATCGCTTTTGGCCAGTTGTCTTTCGGCAGGGGTCAAAACGCCACGTAGACGAACAAACACATGTTCTTCTATAATAAAGGTTTTGGATTCTTCCGGACCACGCCCCTTATATTCACGTTCGAATTTTACCATAGCTTGCGTGATCTGCGCTTCAGCTTCTCCACGGGTAAGATTTACCATCTTACACTCCCCTCCCTATTTAGTAACTATAACCTTGGTCCGGCAGAGCCGGAGAATCAATGATCAAAAATCAAGAAATTATAAAACAACACATGTAATAATGCGACAAAAAACCTGTTTTTCCGCACATGCCGGCAGTTTAATCAATCACTCCCTTGCCGACCCGTCCGGGCCCGTATAGCATTGGCTCCAGCGATACAGCACTCGCAGCGGACCTCATCTAA
>CAZPHU010000197.1:0-4190 GCA_964586285.1 uncultured Fibrobacterota bacterium
TATGATGTGAAACGCATCAGGATAGAGACCCCGGGCCCCCTTCGTTTCGCGTAGGGTACGTCCATGTACCGACGCGAAACCGGCATCATCCTGATGCCGTTCCGGGAAAGAGCGTGGAAAGATAGTAAGCTGAAATATAGTGTTGTACAACATGGATTCTCTATAGATTACTGTTTTAAAAATTCCATGTACTGTTTCAGATTTGGAAGGTATTGGTAACAAAAACCGGTTTCGTTTTATAGATGTTCGGATAACGTGCAGTAATAGCGGACAGGATGTCCGCGTTGTCAGATGCTCCGCCACGATGGCGGCTGCATCTGACTGCATGAGAAGAAGATGCCTTTTACAGAAAGTTTAAAAGAAAAGTCTTACGAAAGATAAAGCCCTTAGCGGGGTTCCCAGGGGCGGCGAGCCCCTGGGTGGTTTTGCCGTGCTTTTGCCATCAAAAGCGGGAAGTATTTGGTTCTTTATGAAAGAACACTGTTTGACAGAAGCAAAGCATCTTCCATCAAACCACTTCTGCGTAATCCGCATTATCCAAAAATCTTTTCAGATACTGTCCTGTTACGGAATCCCTGTTTTCGCACAAAGTGTCCGGTGTTCCTTGAGCTACAATGCGGCCGCCGTTTTTGCCGCCTTCGGGGCCAAGATCGATAATCCAGTCGGCATTGGCGATTACCTGCAGATTGTGTTCGATAACAATTACCGAGTTGCCGTTATCGACCAGCGACTGTAGTATGCCAAGAAGCCGGTCTATGTCTTTCAGGTGAAGTCCCGATGTAGGCTCATCCAGCACGTACGTGTTTCCATGATGCTTAAACTCTTTTGCCAGTTTCAGCCTCTGAAGCTCGCCTCCCGAAAGTGTCGACATAGACTGCCCAAGTTCGATATAGTCAAGCCCTACCCTGATTAACATATCAAGTCCGTGTCTGATAACCGGATCTTCAAAATAGCCGCGCGCGTCAAGCGCGGTCATGCAGAGCATGTCGTAGATGTTTTTACCCTTGTATTTAAGCTCAAGAACCGAATCGATATAGCGTTTGCCGTTACACGCTTTACATGTTGTGGTCATCTCTTCAAGAAAGCTCATGTCAATCTTGACCTGACCCTGGCCGTTACACACCGGGCATCCGCCTTTGGAGTTAAAGCTGAAAAGCCCCGGGTCGCTGTTGGTTGCTGACGCAAACTCGGCGCGTATCGCATCAAAAATTTTTGTGTAAGACATGGCGTTCGAACGGTTGGTTCGAAATGGTGAGCCCTGATCCACACAGATTGTGTCAGGATAGTTGTTCATAAAATGATTGTGAATAAGCGTGCTCTTACCGCTTCCGGCAGGGCCTGTTACGGAGACAAGCACTCCCGACGGAATATCCACGGATACGTTCTTAAGATTGTTGCCGGACGCGTTTCTGATAACAAAGGGTTCCGCGGTGCTGGTTCTTCTTTTACCAATGGATATCTTCTTTTCAAGCTCGATTGCTGTAGAGCTCTTTTGTCTCCGAAAACTCTCTTTAGACCCACAAAAAACAAGCACGCCGCCTTTGGACCCGGCACCGGGGCCGATTTCGACGATGGTATCAGCCGAGAGCATAACTTCGGGATCATGCTCCACAACCAGGACGCTGTTTTCCCTGTCACGAAGCCGTTTCAGCATTGATATGACAGAGTCCACATCTTTGGGATGCAGCCCGGAGGTCGGCTCATCGAGAATATAGATAACGTTAATAAGATCACAGTCGAGCTGACGTGCCATCTTGACGCGCTGAGACTCTCCGCCGGAAAGAGTTCCAACCGATCGGTTCAGGTGCAGATAACCGGCTCCGATTTCGATAAGGTTTCGTACTGCCGATGATATGCGGGAAAGTATCGGTTGTGCCTCATCAATTTCGATGCTGTTGATGAAGTTGTAAAGCTCAGGCATCTCCATTTGAACCAGTTTACGGATGGAAACTCCGCAAACAGAAATATCGCGTACCTGTCTGTTAAGCCTTGATCCACCGCAATCAGAGCAGGTCTGCTGTTTAATGTAGCTTTCAAAACCGGCAGGGCTGGAGGTGCCGCGTTCGTGACGCTCCTGTATTTTGGTAATTACACCGGTATATTTCGATTCATATTTTTCACCCATTCGCTCGCAGGTAAATTTTGTCTCCTTAGAATAGAGCAGCATGTGAAGCTCTTCGTCGGTAAAAGCCTTAACTGGTTTATCTGGATCAAAAAAACCGCACATCGTAAGTGCTTTCCAGAACCATTTCCCAACCGCGAACATGGGGTGTTTTATTGCTCCCTCTCGGACCGAAAGGTCATAATCGACAAGCATATCGGCATCAAGTATCGATTCGATTCCCAGGCCGCGACAGGTTGGGCACATGCCCTCGGCATCGTTAAAGGAGAAGGAGCTGGCAGGGTAGAATTTTCTGTCATCATCAAAACGGGAATAGAGAAGCCGTATAAAGGAATAGATGTCGGTTGCCGTTCCCACGGTTGAGCGGGGATTTGTTCCCATCGGCCGCTGATTGATAACTATCGGCGTCGAAATATTAAAGATGCCGTCTGCGTCGGGACGTGAAATTTTGGGCATGCGGTTTCTGGCGTAGGCGCTGAATGTTTCGAGCAGCTGCCGTCTCGATTCGGCATAGATGGTATCATAAACCAGTGATGATTTTCCACTTCCAGAAACTCCTGTAAACACGACCAGCTGATTTCTGGGTATGGATACTGTAAGGTTTTTCAGATTATGGACCCTTGCGTTTATTACTTCGATATTGCGGTGCTGGCTTGTTGTCCTGATTAAATTTTCAACTTCGGTTTCTGATGTTTTTGTCGGCATTGTTCCACCTCTTGGATATAGTTGGAACAGTCGTGATAGTGAAAGATTCTAATTACAAGGGTACAACCGGAATACAGATTTCGAAAACGTGCTTGCCTTCGGGATGCGCAGCCGGATCCTCAAGCAATGTTTCGTAAGGCAGACCGTCACCGCACATGTATCCGCTTTCGGGCAGCCAGTCCCTGAAGATAATGTTCCACGCAAGAGGATACTCATCAGAGCTGAGTTCAAGCCGTGCCATGGCATACTCTCCCGCGGGTAAGACCAACCGGCCAACTTCGCCCGAAAGTTCCGTTTGCGCCGGAATATCAATACCAACACTTAAGCGCAGCTTTTCCGGTTCGGTAATGGCCGGATCATCGTGGTAGATGCAGTAGTTACGCGTGTCTTCTGTTACCAGTTTGCGCGGCACCGCCCAGCGAAAAAGTTTTTCGAAAAGTGAACAGAACAGAGCCTCATCATTGAAATAGGGGCCAATATGTCTGATGTAGGCAATCTCCCTTTCCGGGTGTGTTTCAATCCGTATTTGTGAAAATTCCTCTCCCTTTAATATAATCTTCCATTCAAAACTGTTCATGTCCTGATTATACCGGGATCTGATATTTATGTCTTTCCGGGGAGTGCTCTGTATGTGATAATCTTTGCCCTGCATTATGCGAAACTTGCTTTTCTGTGCTTCTTTACTTCGCCACTGGCTGGGGGTGCATAAAAAATATTCTTTAAACAGGCGCGAGTATGACGCAGAGCTTGAAAACCCGCAGGCATAGGCGATATCGGTTATCGATTTTTTGGGGTCGTTGGTGAGCATCATTGCCGAACGTTCCACCCTTACACGCTGAACAAACCTGCCGAAAGTCTCTCCCACAATATGTGAGAATATTCGGTGAAAGTGAAATTCTGAAAAACCGGCAAAACGCGCGACCTGATCAAGGGTTAGTTCCTGATCGAGGTTGGCGTCGATAAAATCTATAGCGCGGTTTATTCTTGCAATGTAACGAATACGGTTATCTATACGGTTCAATGATTAACCCCAGCAAATATGACAGTTGATAATAATCGAACAATCGTAAATGAGTAAAGCATATTTCACATAGCTTTATTACATCAAAACAGAGAATACAAAAACTGTAGACAATAGGAAGTTTTAATTATCTGGTCTATACTTTCTGATAGAATTGCAAAGGTTTCTTTTCAAAAAGAAAATGTTAGCCGCTTTTTGATCGACCACTAATAGATGGATCACTTCGTTCGGTCCATCTTAAGCGGCGGAAAAAGCCCGCCGGGGAGGACCCCGGTCCTCCTTCACCCGTGCGCCATGATAAGGCGGACTATTCAACCCGGTGGAAATCCGGGATATATGGTA
>CAZPHU010000198.1:0-4007 GCA_964586285.1 uncultured Fibrobacterota bacterium
TTTTTTTTCTGTATCTTCGTATGGTCTTTGCTTATTTGGTTTAAACAATACATTTTTTAGTCTACCTGATTTGCGGCTATGGTTGTAAAGGAAAAATCTAATGGATGTTCTTTCGGTATCGTATGCGAGTGATAATTACGCCTATCTCATCATTGAAGGCAGGCAGGCGTCTGTTGTGGACCCCGGCGATGCCAAAAAAGTGGGTGAAGTCGTTACGAGACTCGGTCTTGATTTACAGTCGATTCTTCTGACTCATCATCACAGCGATCATGTTGGCGGGGCGGCAAAACTGAGCAAGCAAACCGGTGCTTTAATCTACGCCCCAAACGATAAGCGAATTCGCCCCGTGGACGTGAAGCTTCACGACGGCGACAGGGTTGAAGTGCCTGGAGCCGTGTTTGACGCTATTCTTACGCCCGGGCATTCCAAAAAGCACATGGTCTATTTTGAACCGACTCAAAAGATTTTGTTCAGCGGGGATTTGTTGTTTGGGGCAGGATGTGGGAGGATTTTCGAAGGAACTGCCGCACAGATGTACGATTCTCTCATGAGAATCGCTCAACTCGGAGATCAAACGCGGGTTTATTTCGGGCATGAATACACAGAGGAAAACCTTCTGTTCGCACTGAGTATCGAGCCGGAAAACGATGCCGTTGCACAGAGACTTCAAAGAGTGCGGGCGCAGCTGAAAGCGGGGGAGCCCACAAGCCCCTCGCTCATGGGGGAGGAGCTTAGGACAAATGTTTTCCTTCGTGCCCAGTCACCCGGCGTACGCAAACACCTTGGTATGCTCGATCAGGACGCAACGGAGGTCTTTGCCAAACTGCGTAAGGCAAAGGACAGGTTTTAAGGACAAATCCCGCGGCTTTACGCCACACCTAAACTTCGTGTCGTAACTATGCCTCCATTACCTGTAATATCTGCGCCGGGAGTCGTCTGGCTTTTCCCTCGTTGCTGATACAGGCCAGAGTTACGGTGCCGGTAACAAGATGTTCGCCTTTTTGATTGAAGATTTTGGTCTCGAAGGTAATTGTGATTGAGGTTTTTTCGACGATTGTCGATTCGACTTCAAGAAGGTCGTTATAGCGGGCAGGACGACGGTACTTAACGTTTGCCTCTATTACCGCGAACAGAAGCCCCATCTCATGGAATTGCGAAAGATCGATTCCGCGCTCACGAAGGTATTCGGTTCGGCTCCTTTCCATGTACTTCAGATAGTTGGCATAGTAGACTACATTACCGCAATCGGTATCTTCATAGTAAACACGAATCTGCATAATTGCCTTTCAATATTGTGGTTAGCAAAAAGACTTTTTAAAATGATTTAAGCCCGGATTCTCCGAATAAACGTGTTGAATGAGTAGCGGATTACTTTTCCAGTCCGTATGTTTTTATTTTTCTCCACAGTGTCGACCGGGATACCCCAAGTTTCTTGGCGGTTTCGGTGTAGTTGTGGTCCAGGAGAGCCAGAGCCATTTCGATGTGACGTTTTTCCGCTTCTTCCAGTGTCATTATCTCTTCACTGGAGCGTGCCGGGGTTGGTGCCGTGAGGAGTAGACGGTTGCGGAACATAAACTCGGGCAGATCCTTTTCGGTTATTTCATTGCCTTCCGCCAGCACCATGGCATGTTCGATAATATTCTCCAGTTCTCGGACATTGCCCGGATAGTCGTAATTGGCCAGGATGACTTCGGCCGATTTGCTTATACGGGTAATATCTTTACCGAGCGAATTGTTGAATCGGTGTACAAACAGCCGGACCAGGTTTGGTATGGTCTCCTTACGCTCGCGAAGGGGCGGCAGATGAAGGTAGAAGATATTCAGGCGGTAGTACAAATCCTCTCTGAATCGTCCTTCCTCGATGAGTGTGGGAAGGTGTCTGTTGGTTGCGGCAATAATCCGCACGTTAACCGTGCGTGTCGCGGTTTCTCCGACTCTGCGAAATGAGCGCTCCTGCAGGAAACGAAGCAGCTTTACCTGGGCCTGGGGCGAAAGCTCTCCGACTTCATCCAGAAACAGTGTCCCCATATGAGCCTGCTCTACGATCCCGGGTTTATCCCGATCGGCACCTGTAAAAGCACCTTTGCGATGTCCGAAAAGTTCGCTCTCAAATAGAGTCTCGGGCACGGCCCCGCAGTTCATCGCTACAAACTCGCCCTCGTAGCGCCTGGACATGCGATGGATTATCTTGGCAAAGAATTCCTTTCCCGTACCTGTTTCCCCGCCGACAAGAACGGTTGAATTTGTCGGGGCTATTTTCATGGCCAGCTTAAGCGTTTTTTGCATGGCTGCATTGTTGCCCATCAGATCAAACAGGAAACGCTGTTCAAGCTCCTCCTGCTCCCGGGTTCGTTCCAGCCGTCCCGCCAATTTATCTATAACCGATTTAAAATCGGAACAATCAACAGGCTTTATCAGATAGAAGGACGCCCCGTTGCGAAGAGCATAGGTAGCATCGTCGAGTTCGTTTACCGTAGTCAGGATCACCACTTCGGTTTCGGGCATACGAGACTTGATATAGTTAACCAGGTCCATTTCCTGAGCGGTGACTGTTTCTATATCGATGAAAACCAGGTCAACGGTGCTTTTCTCAAGGAAACCAAGCGCCGCCACATGGTTTTCCGCCATCCTGATGGAAACATCCTGCATACAGGTGTTTTCGCGTATCTGATCGATCAAATCCTGGTCTGATGTAACGAATAGTACCGAGCGTGTTTTGTCAAATTTAGCCATAATGTCTGCAAATCGTGCGAAAACAAAGATTTATGCTGAAATCCGTTTCCCCCGCTCCCGCATTATTTTTCTCTTGAGGATAAAACAGTTCAAATAAAGGTCTCTTAAAGATAAATGATTGAAAAACGGATGCGTAAGGGACGGTCAAATACCGATTCCGATGTGTCGTTCATTTCGTTCTTGAAAGGCTGGATTTTCTAATAATCACAGGCTCCATGTGTCTTGATTCCAGATACCCTTCGTTTTCGGGTAACTTGGGAACGTAAACCTTTAGACCGATTTTGGAAGGCAGGAAACCACCCCACTCAAGAACTCTGGATGTGTCTCCTTCGATGTGATCTTCCGCTTCATGCCTTATTCTATCAAATACTTCGCTGTTGACCATCCACACTGGTGAGAAAGAACGCTTATCAGTAAGGGACAAAAAGGATCTTTCTTTACCTAGTGTGTCAAACTTGCTCAACTGACATGTTTCCAGATCGATTTTTCTGTGATAATGAAATATCTTTCTCAACCCATTTTCTTCTGAGATGATAGGTAGTTGCGGCAATATATCATAACTGTAGCCGGACGATGTGATTACCTTCAAGTTATTGATGGCAACATCGTTTTTGAAGGTGAAGGGGTATTCGAAACGTACGGGAATAAGGCATCCACCGGTTGATACGTTGTGAAAATCGGATACTTTTTCGAAGAACATCGTATCGTAGGTAAACTGGTCGTCTTCGGAAAAGATAAGCCACTCACATCCCTTTGCATATTTTTGCATCAACATCGCCATCAATATCCGGCCTTCACTATCGTTGCAAATAGGATCAATTTTGATTCTGGAATCAAATCTAACTAAATCCTGGATGTATGCGGATGATTTATTTGTACTGTTTACTCCAACTATCAACTCAAAGTCATATTTGCTGAGATTGTTTAACCAGCATACCACCGTCGACTTTAGAATCGAGCCTAATTTCTTTCTGCTCGAGAAGAAACTCTTGTAGGAGTGTTTTCTTCTGATCAATTTGCCCAGGTGTTTAAGCCTGTACCTGAGTCGGTTTTCACTGTAGTGGGGAATCACTACTCTTATTTTCACAAATCTTCTCTTTATAAGTAAGGAATAAAAAGTAAATCGCCGAAAAACATACATCTCTGCCGCATGGGTTATAAAATCCGAATGATTTGGTGAACACGAAAGCGCTGCGAGTTCATCGGGAGAATCTTAGACTTGAAACAGGCTGAGATGATCAACATAGCTCTTGTGCTCAAACAAAGCATACACA
>CAZPHU010000199.1:0-2631 GCA_964586285.1 uncultured Fibrobacterota bacterium
CGAGATTAACAATCCCGTCGGCTATGTTTCCAGCAATACCGATACTCTGCGCTCATACGTACAAGCCATAAAAAAGGTGATAAATCTGTACAGAAAGGGCGCGGAACGGGAAGAGATACACGCGCTGGAAAAGAAATTGAAGCTGGGATTTATCCTCCAGGATATCGATATGCTTCTTGACGACAATCTGGAGGGGCTGAGACGAATTGGCGATATAGTGAAAAACCTCAGAGAATTTGCCCGTATCGATACGAAAGAAAAGTATGCCGCGGCGGATATCAATGCCGGGTTTCAGAGCGCGCTTCTTATGGCTCGAAACGAAATAAAATACTTTGCTGACGTTGAAACTGATTTTGGCGATCTGCCGCCAGTGGTATGTGATATCGGAGAAATCAATCAGGTGTTTTTGAATATTCTTGTCAATGCCGCTCAGGCGATTCAGAGTCAGGCCCGGGAAGAAAAAGGAAAGATAGAGGTCACGACACACTGCGACGACTCTCATGTGATTTGCATCTTTTCGGATGATGGTCCTGGAATCGCCGAAAAGGACATCACAAAAATTTTCGATCCGTTCTTTACAACCAAAGACGTCGGCAAAGGAACGGGACTTGGATTAAGTATATCCTATGATATTATCGTCAATAAGCATCGCGGAAAACTGGATGTTGAGAATAGAGAATCAGGGGGCGCAACTTTCCGTATAGCGCTTCCGATCAAAACCAAAAAGATGGATGATGAGCAAAAGAATAGTATTTGTTGATGACGAACGCAACGTGCTCAGAGCAATGGTCAGAGCGTTTATGGACACGGAGTATGAGCTGGAGTGTGTGGAAAGTGGTGATGAGGCGTTGCAGCTGCTGGCGAGTGAGCCTGTTGATATGATAGTATCCGATATGCGCATGCCCGGCATGGGCGGTTATGAGCTTCTGCGCCGGATACGCGAGAGATACCCCGAAGTTATTCGTATCATCCTGAGCGGGTATGCCGAAAAGGACACCCTTGTTAAGGCGGTCATGGATGGTACCGCCAAGGCGTATATGACAAAGCCGTGGGACAACGCAAAACTCAGACAGGAGATTGCCTCGATTCTTGCAACTTACGAAACCACACGTGAAAGCGGTGTCATAAAGCTTATTAATGCAATCGATCGTCTTCCCGTTCTTCCTGCAGCCTACCGTCATATAATTTCTCTGATTGAAAAAGATGCCTCGATGAATGAAATCGCTCAGTTTATCGAAAACGAGCCTGAATACGCGGCTAATGTACTTCGCACGGTAAACTCCGCTTTTTACGGTATTCGTACCGGTTCGGTGAAAAAGGCAATCGTTTATCTTGGACTTAACACGGTGAAAAATATCGTTCTGAGCTCAGAGGCATTTGTGTTATTGAGCGAAGGTCCGGTGCCAAAGGAGGAGGTCGAGCAGCTCTGGCAGCATTCGAGTCTCTGCTACCGCATCTTTCATGGTCTGTATCAGGGGCTGTACATAGAGAAAATTCTTGAACAATTTGCAGCTGCCGGACTTCTGCACGATATCGGTCATCTGAATATCCTCAAGTACTTTCCGCGGGAATTTGCCGTCATACTCACCTATTGTAAAGACGAAAAAAAACGGCACATGCCCGACATCGAACGTCAGATCATTGGCGCGGCGCACACTCAGTTGGGGGGCTATCTTCTCGACTGGTGGAACCTTCCCAGTGATATCGTGGATTCCTGCCTGCATCACCACGGTCCGATCGGGGACAAACAGCGGCATCGAAAGATCATAGCACTCATTCATGTTGCCGATATGTATTCCTCCAAAGAAATCACCCATGGGGCATTGGAGCAAATTGATCCGCGCGCGTTGAGCATACTCAAAACAAGCGAAAGGCAGCTTGAGGGGGTTGTGAAGAGTGTTTTGCGGGATGAGAGATGAGATGGGAGATAAAAAAGAAGAGATCTGGAGAACGGGGACGGACTAGTTTTAAACTCTTAACGTTTTTCAGGATTCTAATCTGTCATGTCCCCATTCTGCTCGTCCACTGAAGCTCCGACTGGGCGAATTGCTGTCCCAATCGATTCGTCGGAGGTTTCAGCGAGCCAAATTACCGAATTCTTCGGTGGCAGGGAGGTTTTCGTCGGGTCGGGGGAAGGGCGGCTGCTCGATCCGAAGGCTCTGGGAGGCGGATCAGACATTGACAGGATGCGTTGGTATTTCGTCAGGCTGGGATAGCCTTACGGTTTGGCTCCTGGAGGTTGCAGGAGCCCAAAATGATTGTTTCCCGAGGCCACGGAGATTCCGGGAGCGAATCCAGACCGGCAGCTGAATCGGAGGCCTGAAGGGCGCGATACCCTCGTGCTCAGCGACTGATTCGCGGATCCGTGTGCATGCGAACAAAAGGAAGGGGCTGGGCAGTTGTAATCTTTTAAGACGACCTTAAGAGATTAAAACTAGTCCGTCCCCGATCCAAATGGAGCATCATTGAAAAAGGGAAGGCGAAATAAGTTTGCCTCCCCTTTTTTACCTAATATGAATGGCTTATCGACAGCCAACTAATTGCGGACGATCAGCCGCGTGAGCTTTCCGCCCCATTCCTCGAAAAGAATGTACACCACCGGGATGACAATAAGCGTCAGAAGCGTGGTCA